>DKYK01000031.1:0-9018 GCA_002492415.1 Christensenella sp. UBA7102 | reverse complement strand
ATGAGCGCGGAGTACATCATGGCGGGCGGCAATGAAAATGTGATTCTGTGCGAACGGGGTATCCGCACGTTTGAAAAGTACACCCGCAACACGCTGGATCTATCCGTGATCCCCATCGTAAAGGAAAAGACGCATCTGCCCATCGTGATCGATCCCTCGCATGCCACGGGCGACTGGCGGCTGGTGGAGTCCATGTCGCTGGCGGCGGTGGCCGCGGGAGCGGACGGGCTCATCATCGAGGTGCATCCCTGCCCCTCCAAAGCCTGGTCTGACGGCGCGCAGACGCTCACGCCCACGCACTTTGCCTCCGTGGTCAAGAAGGCCCGCCGCATCGCCGCGGTCATCGACCGGGAGCTGTAAGGAGGGGCTGACATGATCGTAAGAGTGCATCCTGCGCGCTGCCACGGCGCCGTGCCGGTGCCTCCCTCCAAGTCCATGGCGCACCGCGCGCTGCTGTGCGCCGCGTTTGCTGACGGCGTTTCGACGCTTTCGGGCATCACCGGTTCCGAGGACATGGAGGCGACGCTGGGCGCGCTTGCTGCGCTGGGCTGCAGGATTGAGCGCGAGGGCGACGTCTGCCGCGTAACGGGCTGCGGCGGTTTCCCAAGCAACCTGCCCGAAGGCATCACTGTAAACTGTCGCGAATCGGGCTCGGCGCTGCGGTTTCTAATCCCTCTCTTTGCGCTCGGGGCACAGACGACGGTGTTTGCCGGACACGGTCGGTTGATGGAGCGCTCGCAGAGCGTCTATGAGCAGCTGTTTGCCGAGCGCGGGCTGCTGTTCGAGCGGAAAGACGGCGCGCTGGCAGTGCGCGGACCGCTCCAAAGCGGCGACTACGTGCTCAGCGGCAACGTCAGCTCGCAGTTCATCACGGGGCTGCTCTACGCGCTGCCCCTGCTGCCTGGCGCGTCGCGGATACTCATCCAGCCTCCGTTCCAAAGCCGGGGATACGTCGACCTGACACTGCAGATGCTGCGGCATTTTGGCGTGCGCGCATGGTTTGAGAGCGAAACCACGCTGATTATTCCCGGCGGGCAGCGCTACCAGGCGACGGACTATGCGGTGGAGGGCGACTACTCGCAGTGCGCGTTCTTCGCGGTGCTGGCGGCACTGCAGGGCGGGATCCGGCTGACCAATCTGCGCCCCGATTCGCTGCAGGGCGACCGCGTGGTTTTGGACATCCTGCGCCGCTGCGGGGCGACGTTCACAGAAGACGGGAACGGCGTGACATTCGCCGCAGCAGCACTTGAGGGCGCGCGAATCGATGTGGGCGACTGCCCGGATCTGGCGCCCATCCTGTCGGTGCTGGGCCTGTACGCAAGAGGCCAGACGAGGCTGGTCAACGCGGCGCGTCTGCGCGACAAAGAGAGCGACCGCATCGAAGCGATGGAAACGGAGCTGCGCAAACTGGGTGTGCCCGTCTCCTCCACGCGCGACAGCATGACCATCCCGGGCTGCGCGGGAGTGCCGACGTTTGCGGAAACAATGGTACATGGCCACAACGACCATCGCATCGTGATGAGCCTGGCCATCGCGGCCACGCTGGGCAGCGCGCCGCTCGTCATTGAGGACGCGCAGGCCGTGCGCAAGACCTATCCGGACTTTTTTGAGGTGCTCGCCTCCGTCGGCGGGAGAATCGAGGTGCTGCATGAATAGAAACACACGCTTCCTCATCGTCGGCCTGGGACTGATCGGCGGCGCGTACGCGCGGCGGCTGACGGCAATGGGCTATGCGGTGGACGCGCTGGATATCGACCCGGACGCCATCGAGTATGCCCTGCAGGAGGGCATCATTTGCCAAGGCGCGGAGTACAGCGACGAGCTGGTGGGTCGGGCGGACTTCATCGTATTCGGCTTGTACCCCACCGCGATGGTGGAGTGGCTGCAGGCGCATCAGAGCGCGCTGCGGCCGGGCGCGCTGATCACGGACGTATCGGGCGTCAAGACGGGCGTGGTGGACGAGGTACAGTCCTTCCTGCGGCAGGATGTGGAGTTCATCGGTTCGCACCCGATGGCGGGCCGGGAACTGACGGGCGTGCGCAACAGCGACGAACGCGTATTCCGCGGCGCGAACTTCATCATCACGCCTACAGAGCGCAACACGCAGGCCGCCATCGACGCAGTGCACCAGCTGGCCGAGATTTTAGGCTTTGGGCGCATCTCCCAGCTTTCGCTGCGCGAGCACGACGAGATGGTGGGCTTCCTCTCGCAGCTGACGCACGTAATCGCCATCAGCCTGATGAACTGCAAGGACAACACGCATTTGGCGGCATACACGGGCGACTCCTTCCGCGATCTGACGCGCATTGCGCGCATCAACGAAAAGCTGTGGAGTGAGCTGTTTCTGCTTAACAAGGATGTGCTGGCGCAGGAGATCGACGGCTTCATTCAGGAGCTTGCGCGCGTGCGCGACCGGATACAAAACAACGACCAGGAAGGTTTGAGAGCGCTGATGGTCAATTCCACCCATCGCAGGGCCTTCTTTGACAAGAAAAATTGAGGGATTGTGACCGTGAATCAATCATTCTGGAAGGGTGCAAAGGACGGACTGCCCATCTGCCTAGGCTATGTGTCGGTATCCTTTGTATTCGGCATGATGTGCGTCGAGAGCGGATTGCCTGCGTGGGTCGCGGCGCTCATCTCCATGACCAATCTGACCTCAGCAGGGCAGTTTGCGGGGCTGTCGCTGATCCTGACGGGCGCGCCGCTGATGGAGATCGGTGTGACGACCTTTGTCATCAACCTGCGCTATATGCTCATGTCGCTCTCGCTTTCACAGAAGGTGGACAGCCGCATGCCCACGCTGACGCGCGCGATTCTTTCCTTTGGCAACACCGACGAGGTATTCGCCGTGTGCATGCAGCAAAAGGGGCCCGTGACCACGCCCTATCTGTCCGGGCTTGTGATTTGCGTCTACATTGGCTGGGCGTTGGGCACAATCCTTGGCGCGACGGTGACGAGCCTGCTGCCTGAGATGGTGCGCTCCGCGATGGGCATTGCGATCTACGGCATGTTCATCGCCATCATCATTCCCCCGGCGCGCAAGATCTGCCCGGTGCTGTATACGGTGCTGTTGGCAATGGCAATCTCGGGGCTGTTCTACTACGTACCGGCGCTCAGCCAGGTTTCGCGTGGCTGGGTCATCATTCTGTGCGCAGTGGGCGTTTCGGCGCTGATGGCGTGGCGCTTCCCGGTAAAGCAGGAGCGGCGGGAGGAGGATGCAAACGATGCTTGATTACGGGCGCATTCTCGCCGCCATAGCGGTGATGGCGGTTGTGACGTACCTGCCGCGCATGCTGCCGCTTGTGCTGTTCAAGCGTCGCATCACAAACCCGTTTGTGCAGTCTTTCCTCTACTACGTGCCCTATGCGGTGCTGGCCGCCATGACCTTTCCCGAGGTGCTCTACTCCACGGCGAGCCTGGTTTCGGCGTTGGCAGGGCTTGCAGCGGCGCTCTTGCTCGCCTATCGCGGCAAGGGCCTGCTGCCCGTGGCGCTGACGGCCTGCGGCGTTGTGTTTGTCTGCGAACGGCTGCTGGCGCTGTTGCTGTAAAGAAATACAACAACACAGCCCACGCTCCTGCGAATGGAGCGCGGGCTGTGTTGTTGTGCATTTGTTTATTCTGCGACCTTGCGCACGATGCCGATGAGGATGTCGGCGCAGGCCTTGAGCGACTGCACAGAAACGTACTCGTACTTGCCGTGTGCATTGTGCCCGCCGGAGCAGAGATTGGGGCAGGGCAGGCCCATGAAGGAGAGACGGCAGCCGTCGGTGCCGCCGCGGATGGGCTCGATGGAAGGGATGACGCCCATGCCCGTCATCACGTTCTTTACGATGTCGATGATCTCCATGTGCGGCTCAATCTTTTCGCGCATGTTGTAATAGGTGTCGCGCAGCGTCAGCTCAAAAGCGCCTTCGCCATACTTGTCATTTAAGAAGGCGGCGGTCTTCTCAAAGCGTACTTTCTTCTGCTCGAACTTCGTCCTATCGTGGTCGCGGATGATGTAATGCAGCTCGGCGCGCTCGACGTCGCCCTGCATATTCGTCAGGTGATGGAAGCCCTCATAGCCCTCGGTGAGCGCAGGCACCTCGCCTGCGGGCAGCAGGGCGTCGAACTCCATGGCCATCAGGCTGGCGTTTTTCATCTTGTTCTTGGAGGAGCCGGGATGGATAGCGGAGCCGTGCACCACGATGCGCGCGGCGGCGGCGTTGAAATTTTCAAAATTAATGCTGCCCACCTCGCCGCCATCCACGGTGTAACCAAAGGCCGCGCCGAACTTTTGCACGTCGAAGTGATCGGGACCGCCGCCCACTTCCTCATCGGGCGTGAACGCGATGCGGACGTCTCCATGGGGCAGGTCCGGGTGATCGATGAAGTACTGTGCCAGCGTGACGACCTCCGCGACTCCCGCCTTATTGTCTGCGCCCAGCAGTGTGGTGCCGTCGGTAACGATCAGATCCTTTCCCACGTCCGCCGCCAGGCATTCAAAATCCGCCGCGCGCATCACGATGTCCTTCTCTTCGTTGAGCACGATGTCGCCGCCCTCGTAGTGCACGATGCGAGGCTTTACGTTCGCGCCGGAGATCTCCGTCGCGGTGTCCATGTGCGCGATGAAGCCCACCACGGGCGCATCCTTGCGGTTACCCGGGACGGTGGCATAGACGTAACCGTACTCGTCCATGTGCGCGTCGGCAAGTCCCATTTCCTGAAGTTCTTTTGCCAGATACGCACCCAGCTCCTTCTGCTTCAACGTGCTGGGGAATGTGTCGGAGTCCTCGCAGGACTGGGTGTCAAAAGAAACGTACTTCAAAAAGCGCTCTACGATCTTGTCCATTGCAATTCATTCCTCTCCATGATCGCCAATCAATTTTTCTATTTCTGTATAGGTAAAGGTGATGTTCGGGCAGAAGGTATCGGTGAACTGCGCAAGCTCCGTCTCCTCTCCGCGCGAGACCAGTTCGCAAGTGACGAACAGCCCATTTACCGTGCGGCAGCGCCACTGGATCAGCGCGCCATCCTCCAGCGCGCCAGTCAGCACGCGCTCCTGGCCCTCCGTACTCTCCTGCGGCGGGGCTGTGTCCGCGCAGGTGTAGCGAAATACCTGCCTGGTGTACTCCATGTAAGCATCCAGATCGCCATATTCGGCGGCCTCCTCCATCAGCACGGTGATGGTACTCTCGCCCTTGCACAGCATCAGCAGCGCGCCGACGCGGCTACAGGGCTGTTCCTGCCACCCCTCCATCTCATCCGCCGGCCAGCTCACGTCGTAGTTTAAGCGAATCATATCATCCTGGCCAAAGTCAAAGTAGTAGTCGGCTTCGTCATTGCGGTCCAGGTCGGCGTCCTCCTCGTCCTCCTCTACCCCGGGGGTGGGGGATGGCGTGGGCGTGGGCGCCGCGGTGGGGTCGGCCGGCGTCTCTGCCGGTCGTTTTGCGGCGCAGCCTGCCAGCAGCAGGCATAGCGCCAGCAGCAGCGCCATAACTTTGCTTCTCATGTGCTCACCTCACTTTGTTTGGCGGCAGCCCTCCGCCGGTTTGTGGGGACAGTAAGCGCCCCCTCCCTTCCTCTACCATGATAGCGCATTTTTTCCGCAAGGTAAAGAGCTGCACACAATCTTCCGCGCAAGCAGAAAAATTCGCGCACGGCTGCCCGCACGCGAATTCCTTTGTCCCTTGGGATCTTATACGCCGGAATAGGCGGAGAATCCGCCGTCGATGGGCAGCACCACGCCCGTGATGAAGGATGCGGCGGCGTTATTGAGCAGGAAGAGCAGCGCACCCTCCAGCTCCTCAGCCTTGCCAAAGCGCCCCATAGGCGTGGCGGCGAGTATCTTGCCCGTGCGGGGCGTGGGCGTGCCATCGTCGTTAAAGAGCAGCTTTTCGTTCTGTTTGGTGACAAAGAAGCCCGGTGCGATGGCATTGACGCGGATGCCCTCGCGCGAGAAGTGCACCGCCAGCCACTGGGTAAAGTTGGAGATGGCGGCCTTGGCGCCGGAGTAGGCGGGGATCTTGGTCAGCGGCGTAAAGGCGTTCATCGAGGAGATATTGACGATATTGCAGCCTGGCCTTCCCACCATCTGCGCGGCAAAGGCCTGGGTAGGCAGCAGCGTGCCCAGGAAGTTCAGATTGAACACGAAGGACACGCCGTCGGCCTCCAGATCGAAGAAGCTCTTGGTGTCCGCGTCGATATCGCCCGGCAGATAGTATTCGTGATCGGTGGTGGCGCGCGGGTTGTTGCCGCCCGCGCCGTTGATCAGTATATCGCAGGGGCCAAAGTCGCCCTTGACCGCTTCGGCCACGGCCAGGCAGTCCGCCTTGTCCAGCACATTGCACTTGTAGGCTCGGGCGGCGCCGCCCTCGGCGCTGATCTCCGCGGCGACCTGTGCCGCGGCGGACTCGTTGATATCCAACAGCGCCACCTTTGCGCCAGCGCGCGCCAGCACGCGGGAAAACGCGGAGCACAACACGCCGCCCGCGCCGGTGACCACCGCCACCTTGCCTGAAAGATCGGTATTGATGACATTTCCCATGTCAATTCGCCCCCTTTGCCTTTTCAACCGCTTCAAACAGGCCGTTGAGGTACGCAGCGCCCAGCGCGCGGTCATACAGCCCATAGCCCGGCTTGCCCGTCTCGCCCCAGATCATGCGGCCATGGTCCGGGCGGACATAGCCGTCAAAACCGTTGTCCACCAGCGCCTTGGTGATCTCATACATGTCCAGGCTGCCGCAGGCGGAGAGATGGCCGCGCTCCTCAAAGGAGCCGTCCTCCATCAGCTGCACGTTGCGCATGTGCATGAACGCGATGCGATCCATCGCAGCGTACTTGCGCACCAGCCCGGGGATGTCGTTGAAAGCCGCACAGCCCAGCGAACCCGTGCACAGCGTCAAGCTGTTGGCAGGGCTGTCCACGATGGCGAGCATGCGGTCGAGGTTCTTTTCGCAGGTGATGATGCGCGGCAGGCCGAAGATGGGATAGGGTGGGTCGTCCGGATGGATGGCCATGCGCACGCCGCAGGCCTCAGTCACCGGGATAATCTCCTTTAGGAAGTGCTCAAGGCTGCGCCACAGGCCCTCCTCGCCCAGCTGTCCATAGGCGCGGAAGAGCTCTTTCATCTCCTCCTTTTCGTAAGAGGCGTCCCAGCCGGGGAGCGACAGGCCGTCGTTCAGGGGATCAAGGCCCCTGAGTTGGTCCATGTACATCACAAGACTCGTGGAGCCGTCGGGCGCGGCCTTATCCAGCTGCGTGCGCGTCCAGTCAAACACAGGCATGAAGTTATAGCAGACGCACTTAACGCCCGCCTTGGCCACGCGCCGGATGTTTTCCTTGTAATTTTCGATGTACTCCTCGCAGCGGCCGCGCCCCAGCTTGATGTCTTCGTGCACGGGGATGGACTCCACCACGTCGAAAATAAGGCCGTATTTCTCACATTCGGCCTTTATCCAGGCGATGGATGCCTCGCTCCACACCCCGCCGGGCTTTACGTCGTAGACCGCGCTGACAATGGAGCGCATATTGGGGATCTGGCTGATATAGGCGAGACTGACAGGGTCGTCCGCGCCGTACCAGCGGAATGACATTTTCATGAAGTCGCCCTCCACAGATATTTTTGCACTGTACTATTCGATGGAAAGCGCTTACATTCCTTCCCATTCCGATATTTTGGACTAAATTTCCGCATACAGGCCGACAATGCGCGCAAAACCCAATCCGCTTTTTTATGCAACGACTTGATTTTTCCATGAATTAACAGTATTATTATAGACAGAAAATCGTTTGCGGTTTTACTTTATATCAGCAGGAGGTAGACCCCATGAAGTATGGTTACTTCGATGACGCTGCCCGCGAATACGTTATCACGCGCCCCGATACTCCTTATCCTTGGATCAACTATCTTGGCGAAGAGGATTTCTTTTCGCTGATGTCCAACACCTCGGGCGGTTATACGTTTTACAAGGATGCCCGCCTGCTGCGCCTGACACGCTATCGCTACAACAACGTGCCCACCGACGCCGGCGGCAAGTACTACTATATCAACGAGGGCGGCGATCTGTGGACCCCCGGATGGATGCCCGTCAAGGCGGATCTGGAAAAATACGAGTGCCGTCACGGTCTGGGCTACACCATCATCACCGGCAAGCGCAACGGCCTGGTATGCGAGCAGACCGCAGTGGTGCCGTTGGGCTACACCGCCGAGGTTACTCGCGTCAAGTTCCGCAACGAAACCGATCAAAAGAAAAAGTTTACCTTCTTCTCCTTCATCGAGTGGTGTCTGTGGAACGCGTATGACGATATGACCAACTTCCAGCGCAACTTCTCCATCGGCGAGGTGGAGGTCATAGGCTCTACCATCTACCACAAGACCGAGTACCGCGAGCGTCGCAATCACTATGCGCTCTTCTCCGTCAACGCCCCCATCGACGGCTACGACACCGATCGCGAGAGCTTCATCGGCTTGTACAACGGCTTTGGCGACCCCGACGTGCCCAAGAGCGGCAAAGCGAAGAACACCGTGGCCTCCGGCTGGGCGCCCATCGCGTCGCACTGCATCAACGTAGAGCTTGAGCCGGGCGAAGAGAAGTCCTTTATCTTCGTGCTGGGCTACTGCGAGAACCCCGAGGAAGAAAAGTGGGAAGCGCCCGACGTCGTCAACAAGGCTCCCGCCAAAAAGTTACTCGACGCCTTCCAGACCGAGGCGCAGTTCGAGGCGGCGCTGCAGGGCATCCACGATTACTTTGCCGAGCAACTGTCCAATTTCCAGGCAAATACTCCGGAAGTCAAGATGAACCGCATGCTCAACACCTGGAATCAGTACCAATGCACCGTGACCTATCACATGTCGCGCTCGGCGTCCTACTTTGAGAGCGGCATCGGCCGCGGCATGGGCTTCCGCGACTCCACGCAGGATCTGCTGGGCTTTGTGCACATCATCCCCGAGCTGGCCAGAGAGCGCATTCTGGACATCGCCGCCACCCAGATGGAGGATGGCTCCGCCTATCACCAGTACCAGCCGCTGACCAA
>DKYK01000068.1:19626-20360 GCA_002492415.1 Christensenella sp. UBA7102 | reverse complement strand
CTCGTCGGGGCTCTCCCCCTCCTCGAACTTGCCGCCCACGCCGATCCACTTGTCGTGGTTTTCGTCATTGACCTTTTTGGTGCGGTGGAGCAGCAGATAGCAGCCCTCCCGCTCAATATAGCAAAGGGATGTGTTTTTCATCGTATCGCCTCGAACAATTCAATCTGGCTTATGGTCGACTTATTTTACATAGGCGGCAGCGCCTTGTCAAACAAAAAATCTCCCCCGCCACAGGCGGGGGAGACTGATATACATCTGGGAATGGCTTAGTACATGCCGCCCATGTCGCCGCCGGCGGGCATGGGGGGTTCCTTCTCGGGGATGTCGGCAACCAGGCTCTCGGTGGTCAGGACCATGGAGGCCACGGAAGCGGCGTTCTCCAGCGCGCTGCGGCAGACCTTGGTGGGGTCAACAATGCCCAGCTGGATCATGTCGCCATACTGGTCGTTGGCGGCATCGTAGCCATAGGTGGCGCTGGTGCTGGTGTAGACGTTGTTGAGGATGACGGCGCCTTCCAGACCGGCGTTGGCAGCGATCTGCATAATGGGGGCCTTCAGGGCCTTGGCAACGATGGCCGCACCGGTCTTTTCATCGCCTTCGGTGGCGGCGACCAGGGTATCGGCAGCCTTGGAAGCAACGACATAGGCCGTGCCGCCGCCGGGGACAATGCCTTCGGCAACTGCGGCGCGGGTGGCGTTGAGGGCGTCCTCAATGCGCAGCTTCTTCTCCTTCAT
>DKYK01000068.1:19023-19261 GCA_002492415.1 Christensenella sp. UBA7102 | reverse complement strand
CTTGGCCAGCCGCTCCTGCAGCTTTTCCTTATCATAATCGGAAGTGGTGGTCTCGATCTGGCGGGTGATCTGGGCAGCGCGGGCCTTGATCTCCTCGCTGGAACCGGCGCCGTCAACAATAACGGTGTTCTCCTTGGTGACCTTGACCTGGTGTGCCTGGCCCAGCATATTCAGGCTGGCGTCCTTCAGCTCCATGCCCAGCTCACTGGAGACAACGGTGCCGCCGGTGAGGATGGCG
>DKYK01000068.1:15221-18679 GCA_002492415.1 Christensenella sp. UBA7102 | reverse complement strand
AAGCCGGGGGCCTTGACGCAGACGCAGGTGAAGGTGCCGCGCAGCTTGTTGAGGATGATGGTGGCCAGGGCCTCGCCCTCCACGTCCTCGGCAATGATCAGCAGCTTGCGGCCGGCCTTGACGATCTGCTCCAGCAGGGGCAGGATCTCCTGGATGTTGGAGATCTTCTTATCGGTGATGAGGATGAGGGCATCGTCAATGACGGCCTCCATCTTGTCCATATCGGTGGCCATGTAGGGGGACAGGTAGCCCCGGTCAAACTGCATACCTTCCACCACATCGCTGTAGGTCTCGGCGGTCTTGCTCTCCTCAATGGTGATAACGCCGTTCTGGCTCACCTTTTCCATGGCCTCGGCGATCAGGGTACCGATGACCTCGTCGCCGGAGGAGATGGTGCCCACGCGGGCGATATCCTTGGAGCCGGAGACAGGCTGGGAAGCGGCCTTCACGGCCTCAACGGCGGCCTTGGTGGCCTTCTGGATGCCCTTGCGCATCACCATGGGGTTGGCGCCGGCGGCCAGATTCTTCAGGCCCTCGTTGATCATCGCCTGGGCCAGAACGGTGGCAGTGGTGGTGCCGTCGCCGGCCACATCGTTGGTCTTGGTGGAAACCTCTTTGATCAGCTGGGCGCCCATGTTCTCAAAGGCATCCTGCAGCTCGATCTCCTTGGCGATGGTTACACCGTCATTGGTGATCAGGGGAGCGCCGAACTTCTTATCCAGCACCACATTGCGGCCCTTGGGGCCAAGGGTAATTTTAACGGTATCGGCCAGCTGATTCACGCCGCGCTCGATTGCCTTTCTTGCTTCTTCACCATAAATGATCTGTTTAGCCATGATAATTTCCTCCTTGTATGATTCCCGCTTGACGGATTACTCGATGACGGCCAGGATGTCGCCCTGACGCACGATGGTATACTCCACGTCGTCCAGCTTCACCTTGCTGCCGCTGTACTTGCCCACCAGAACATTCTGACCGGCCTTGACGATCATCTTCACTTCGTTCCCGTCCACCATGCCGCCGGGGCCAACCTCGACGATCTCGGCGAACTGGGGCTTTTCCTTGCCGGCAGCGCCCGCGAGGATCAGACCGCTGGCGGTGGTCACTTCCACCTCAACGTTCTTGAGAACCACATGATCTCCCAAAGGCTTGATACGCATAAGAATAGACCTCCTTGTCTAAATTGTTGTCCTTCCGGTGTTGTTAGCACTCGATGGTGTCGAGTGCTAATCACAGGTATTAGTTTAACCTGCCGCTCGAAATGACGCAAACGTCGCGGAATGGAAATAATCGGGAAAATCGGAGAAATTTTTAGATTATCAAAAAATATCTCCTAAATGGAATGAAATTCTCGATTTTTCTTTTGCGTGCGCCTGCACGTTGACTTCCCGCGTTTACAGGATTATAATGTAAGCAAACGAGGGACATGCTAGTTTATGGAGGTGCGGCGTTTGGCATTCACAAAATGGGACCACCGCTTTATGGAAATGACGGACACCATCGCAGGATGGGCGTCCTGCTATCAGCAGAACCGAAAAATGGGCGCGGTCATTGTGCGCGACAAGCGCATATTAACCACAGGCTACAATGGCGCACCGCAGGGAGTCAAGCCCTGCGTCGAGCGCGGCGAGTGCCTGCGGCGCAAGCTGGGCATCCCTTCGGGGACGCGCGCAGAAGTGTGCTATGCGGTACACGCCGAGCAAAACGCGCTGATTCAGGCGGCGCGCATGGGCGTGTCGGTTTATGGTGCCACTATGTATGTCACCTACAGTCCCTGTATCATCTGCGCGCGGCTCATCATCAATGCGGGCATTGTGCGCGTGATCTACCGCTACGACTATCCCGACGAGTTTTCAAAAGAAATGTTGAAGGAGGCTGGAGTCGAACTGGTTAAGTTCGACCCCAATGCAGAGATTGTCAATGTCTGAGCTGATTTCCGTTGTCGTCCCGCTGTATAATGAAGAAGAGGTCATCGGGGAAAGCTATCGAAGACTGACCGCCGTGCTGAGCGCGATGGAGGAAGATTACGAGCTCATCTTCGTAAATGACGGCAGTCGGGACAACACCTTCTCTCTGGCCAAGCAGCTGGAGGAGAACGATCCTCACGTGGTGTTGGTGGATTTTGCCCGAAACTTTGGTCATCAGATGGCGGTGACGGCGGGCGTGGAGCAGGCAAAGGGCGACGCGGTGGTCATCATTGACGCGGACCTGCAAGACCCCCCCGAACTCATCCCCCAAATGGTGGAGATGTGGAAGAATGGAGCGGAGGTGGTCTACGGCAAGCGCGTTTCCCGAAAAGGGGAGAGCGCCTTCAAAAAAATGACCGCGTTTTGCTACTATCGCGTGCTGGATGCGCTCAGCGGTTGGAAAATTCCTAAGGATACAGGGGACTTCCGGCTGATGGACCGGCGCGTGGTGGACGTGCTGCGTGCCATGCCGGAGCATAATCGCTTCCTGCGCGGCATGGTTTCCTGGGTGGGATTCCGGCAGGAGCCCATCGAGTTCGTGCGCGAGGAGCGCTTCGCCGGAGAAACCAAGTATCCTCTGAAGAAGATGCTCAAGCTCGCGGCCGATGGCATCATATCCTTCTCGGGAAAGCCCTTTGGCATCATCCGCTGGACGGGAGGCGTACTGTTTGTGGCGGGGCTGCTGCTGTTCCTGGCGCTGCTGATCGCACTGGCATTCACTGCAGTATCGGGATGGCTGTACGTCATCGCGGCGATTCTGGCGGTAGGCGGACTCAACCTGCTGGCGCTGGGCCTGTGCGGCGTCTACTTTGAACGCATGTATGATGAACTTAAGGGTAGACCACTCTACATCGTTCGCAAGGTGCATCGCGATTGCAAGTAGGACTTGGCAGAAGAATTTTGTTAATAATTTACCGATAATTTTGTACACTACATCTTGCCATTATGCGGTAAATGGTCTAAAATAATACTGTAACCTGTCGACTTAATCTTTAAGGAGGTTTTTCCAATGGTTAAGGTTGCTATCAATGGTTTTGGCCGTATCGGCCGTCTGGCCTTCCGTCAGATGTTTGACGCTGAGGGCTATGAGGTTGTCGCGATCAACGATCTGACCAGCCCCAAGATGCTGGCTCATCTGCTCAAGTACGATACCGCTCAGGGTTCTTTCTGCGGCAAGATCGGCGAGAACAAGCACACCGTCGAGGCCACTGAGGATTCCATCATCGTCGATGGCAAAGAGATCAAGATCTACGCCATCAAGGATGCCAAGGATGCTCCTTGGGGCGAGTTGGATGTTGATGTCGTGCTGGAGTGCACCGGCTTCTATACCAGCAAGGAGAAGTCCATGGCGCACATCGCGGCCGGCGCTAAGAAGGTCGTCATCTCCGCACCCGCTGGCAATGACCTGAAGACCATCGTCTTCTCCGTCAACGAGGACACCCTGACCAAGGACGATCAGGTCATCTCCGCCGCTTCCTGCACCACCAACTG
>DKYK01000068.1:0-14916 GCA_002492415.1 Christensenella sp. UBA7102 | reverse complement strand
AACTGCCTGGCTCCCATGGCTAACGCGCTGAACAAAGCGTTCCCCATCGAGTCCGGTATCATGACCACCGTGCATGCCTACACCGGTGATCAGATGATTCTGGATGGCCCCCACCGCAAGGGCGACCTGCGTCGTGCCCGTGCCGGCGCTCAGAACATCGTGCCCAACTCCACCGGCGCTGCCAAGGCCATCGGCCTGGTTATCCCCGAACTGAACGGCAAGCTGATCGGCTCCGCTCAGCGCGTGCCTGTGTGCACTGGCTCCACCACGCTGCTGGTTGCCGTTGTCAAGGGTGCTGACGTGACCAAGGACGCCATCAATGCCGCCATGAAGGCCGCCGCTTCTGAGTCCTTCGGCTACACCGAGGAACCCATCGTTTCTTCCGACGTCATCGGCATGAAGTACGGCTCTCTGTTCGATGCCACGCAGACCATGGTTTCCAAGCTGTCTGACGACACTGCTTTGGTACAGGTCGTGTCTTGGTACGACAACGAGAACTCCTACACCTCTCAGATGGTTCGTACCATCAAGTACTTCGCGGAGCTGTAATTTCCTGAATTCTCAGCTTTTTGAAGAACTGACTGATGGGGGCTAACCTCGTTAGGTATGAAAAATGTTGAGGGATACCAGTAGGCTGTCAGAGATGACGCGTCCAATGGTACGATAAACGTTTTACCCCTTCTTTCCTCTGGCAACGGGTGGAAAGAAGGGATTTTATATGTGTTTTGAAATGGCGTACGTGTTTGACTGCAAGGTATGAAGGCTGTCATCTAGAACCATTGACAATTATCAGCAACAGTTCCCGTTATCTGAAAAGTATCTGGAAGAAGGAGCGATAGTTACAAAAGTCGAAACTGTAAGAGGGACACCCATCAAACAGTTTTTTCCATGATAGACGGGAAACAACGAAACCCAAGATATGCGGTCTTTTCTGGCATCTTGAGCAGAGCATGGAGACATCCACGCTCTGCTTTTTATACAGGAGATGGGGGGATTGCCATTTGGGCGGGGATGTGCCATAATGGAAATACAGAAACCAAACGAGGAGGGGCAGCTGTGCGCAACAGATCGTTGACAGCAATTTATGACGTGTTTTGCTGCTGTCTTGTGTTGCTTGCGGGGATCATCCGCCTGATAGGCAAGCAGGAGCGGTTATTTTCGTACAATAGCGTCATCTTTGCTCTGTTTACAGCGGCCATTACGCTTTGGTACAGCCAGATTAAGCGCAGGCTGGTGCAACCTGGCGTCCGGCGAAATATCACGGCCTTGGCATTGCTGATGCTCTTCTGGATGGCGGTGCGGACCCTCAAGTACGATTTTCTGCTGGAAAGCCATACGCTAACGCGGTATGCCTGGTATCTGTACTATGTGCCCATGCTCTATATTCCATTGCTGTTGTTGCTGTCCGTACTCTTTATCGGATTGCCCGCAGAGAAGAGTATCAGCGGCAGGTGGTATCTGCTTTTTATCCCGGCCACGGGGATACTGCTGGGCGTGGTGACCAACGACCTGCATCAGCTGGCCTTCAGATTTCGGGACGGACTGACGCTTTGGAACGATCACAACATCGTCCGCGGACCGTTCTACTATGCGTCGATGGTCTGGATTACGGGGATGCTGGCCGCATCGCTGGCCGTGGTGCTTATGCGCTGTGCAGTGCCCGGCAGGCGGCGAATGATCTGGCTTCCACTGCTTCCACTGGCGTTGGGAGCAGGATACGCGCTGGCAGTCATGCTGGGCAAAGAGAACACGATTACCAAATTGCTCACCGTGCCGGAAACCGGATGCCTCGTATTTGCGGCATTTACCGAGAGCCTGATCGGCGTGCACCTGATCCCGTCAAACGACAACTACGGCGCGTTTTGGAACGCATCCAATACCGGCGCGGGCATCATGGATGAACACGGTGTGATCCTCCTCCGATCGGGAAAGAGCATGTCCGTGAGCCATGCACAGGTGCTGGGCGCGCTGGAGCAGGAGATGCTGCTGGAGGGAGGCAGTGTGTCGCTCAAGAGCCAAAGGATCACCGGCGGATACAGCTACTGGACGCGCGATGTGTCCGAGATCAACCGGCTCAACCAGGAGATGGAAGAATTGGGCGACGTGCTGGAACAGGAGAACTCAATGCTGGAGGCGGAAAGCCGGATGCGACAGGAACGCATGCACATTGAGGAGCAAAACAGACTCTATGACGACATTGCACGGGGGGTACGACCGCAGTTGGATCGACTGGACGACATCCTCGAGCAGCCGCCTGAGGACGAGGCGGACTTTGTATCGGCGATGAAGACCGCCTGCGTGCTCAATGCCTACGTCAAGCGTCGTTCAAATTTATTGCTATTCGCGCGGCAGAATGGGTTGCTGCCCAGTGGGGAGCTGTGGCGTGCGTTGGCAGAATCTCTGGAGTATGTACGGCTGTACGGCGTGCATGCGCAGGGCTTTACCAGCGGAGAGGGGCTGGTGGGCGGAGAGGAGGCGTTGCTGGCCTACGATCTGTTTGAATGCGTGCTGGAGACGGCGCTGCCCGGTACGCGCGACTTGCTGGTCTACCTGAGCGCGACGGAGGGCGAGATGATCCTGCGCGTGGAACTAAGCGGCGCAGGCCCAGTGTTTACCGGAAAGGGTTTTACGGAACGGATCTGTGCGCTTCGGGGTACGCTGGAGAGTGAAACGGACGAGGATACGCAGTATGTGAGCTTGACGCTGTCGGCGGGAAGGGAGAGCCGATGAGACCGATGATTGAGGCAGAGCCGTATATCCTTCAAGCGCTTGCAGCGTGGGCACTGTTGCTGACGCTGGGTGCGGCGTATATCATTGCGCAGGCGTGCATGCAAGGGCTGTGGCGGCGGGAACTGCCAATCGGGCTGGCGCTGGGCGCTGGAACCTTCCTGCTGTTGCAGGGCATGGCGGATATGGGCGTTTATTACCAGGATGCACTGCTCAAGCTGCCGTTTTGGGGCATGCAAGTGGGGCGTATACCTGCGGTTGGATTGGCGCTGCTGTTGGCAGCACTTATGGCGGGAGAGATACTGGTGGCGATGCGGCTGTATCGCAGGCGCGGAGAACATCTGATGCCAGGCGCCATCAAGGAGAGCCTGGACACGCTGCCCGACGGCGTGTGCTTCTATGCACAGGACGGCCAGCCACTGCTGGTCAACGAGCAGATGAATCGCATTAGCAGTGAGCTGTTTGGCAGAGAGATACTCAATGCTGATCACTTCTGGCGGGACGTACAGCAAGCGAGCGGTATGAAGCAAGACGCGTCCGCTGTGGTGCGCACGGCGGACGGTAAAGTATGGGAGGTGCGCCGCAGCGCGCTGACGGTGCGGGGCGCGGTAGTCTATGAGCTTGCTGCGCTGAATGTGACTGAGCAGCATCGCCTGCATGAGGAGCTGATGCAGCGCAATGAGCGCATGAACCGCATCAACGAGCGCCTGCGCCGGTTCAGCCAGGAGATGGTGACTTTTACTGCGGAAAAGGAGCTGCTGAACGCCAAGATCATGGTGCACGACAGCGTGGGGTGCGCACTGTTGGCTTTCCGGTCATATTTGGCGCAGGAAGAGGGTGCACGCGAACGGGGAAGTCTCCTGCTGCTGTGGCGCTACGTCTGCCGGGTGATGAAGAAGGAGGCTGCGCCCGCAGGCGAATGGGATGAGCTAGAGCGCATCGCGCAGATACTGCACGTGACAATCCGCCTAGACGGTGTGCTGCCCGAGAACCTGGGCGTGCGTGCGGCGATGATTGCCGCGATGCACGAATGTCTGACCAACACGGCGAGCCACGCGGGCGGAGATACACTGTACGTCAAGGTGCGGGAAGAAAAGGGCTGTTCATGGGCGGAGCTTACCAATAGCGGTTGGCCTCCCGACGAGCCCATTCGTGAGACGGGTGGGCTCAAGGATTTGCGCAGGATCGTGGAGCGTGCGGGAGGATCGATGACGGTGAAAAGCGCGCCGAGATTCCTGCTGCGCGTGGAGTTTCAGGAAAGGGGAGCAGAAGATTGGATCGGACAAAGGTATTGATCGTGGATGACCAGCTGGTGGTGCGGCAGTTGTTTGAGCTATATTTGAAGTCTGACGAGCGATACGAGCTGGTGGACTCGCTTTCCTCGGCTTCGCAGGTGATCAGTTTTGTGCAACGCTGCCCTGTGGATCTGATTTTGATGGACATCCTGATGAACGACGGTTCCAATGGGCTGGACGCGGCTGCGGCGGTCAAAAAACTGCGGCCTGAAACCAAGATTGTTGCAGTGACTTCCATGGCGGAGGCTTCCTGGCTCAGGCGAGCGGCGGAGATTGGCATTGAGAGTTTTTATTACAAAGAGGCGGCGAAGGAGTCCATCCTAGAGGTGTTGGAGCGCACAATACAGGGCGAATCGGTGTACCCGGACGCCGCGCCGCGCGTGGCGATGGGCCTTGCAGGCAGCGAGGAGTTTACGGACCGCGAACTGGAGGTGCTGCGGCTGATGACCACCGGTATGTCTAATTCCCGCATTGGGCAGCGGCTGGGCATCTCCGAGGGCACGGTCAAGTCCTTCATCCACAGTATGTTGGAAAAAACGGGCTATGCCAACCGCACAGAATTGGCCATCGAGGCACGTGTGCGCGGCGTGGCGGTCAACATCGATTAATAGAGAGAAAAGAAATAGTACGCTTCGGCTTCACAGAAATTGTGGAGCCGGGCGTTTTTTTGCACCCGACATCTATCTTTCGGTAGATGTGGCGAGTTGTTAAAAAATGTATAATATAGGCAAAGAAACCAGTATACGACGAGAGATGGAAAGGTCTATGAAACGGATTGCAGTTAGCATACAAAGCCGCGTCTTTGGCGAAAGCGTGCTGCTGCGTTCAGAAGAGTTTCGGCCAGTACGCATTACGGCGGTACCGCCCGAGCGTGCGCTACGCGGGTGCATTGCAGCGCATCCCGCACTGGCTAGGGAGGTTATGCGCGCCAAGCAGGAGGGGCGCATCGACGCGTTTTTCTATGCGTCGGTGACGGCCGGAGCAGCCGATCGCGGCACTGGATTCAATTTGACGGATATCGCGCGTCCATCAGGTAAATGATTATTCGGTCGTAGACAAGATACTGCACATGCAAAAGATGATTTCAAGGAGGAAACCAGTATGCAAAAGGCTTTCAGAATTATGCTGAGTGCGATACTCGCCTACCTGCTGTTCATGAGCATGATGTCCACAGCGCTGGCAGTTGATGTCACTGACAATGATTCCAGCCTGTTGAATGGGCAGTCCACCGGCCAGCAGTACTATCCCGACTATGACGAGGAGCCAGCACAGCAGGAAGTGGAATTCGAACCCGCTCCTGCATCTCCCAAGACCGGCGACAACGACATGACCGTCATGGTATTGTTGATGGCCGCTGCTGCGTGTGTCACGCTCGGTGCGAGCCACAAGGCGCTGCATGCATAAACAATAGCAACGATATTGGCGGGAAGCGCGGACTCATGCAGCTTTCAATAAAAAATACGCGTAATCAGGCAAATTTGAGGAGGAGAGGCGTTATGGCATTTTGTACCAACTGTGGCACAAAGGTCGATGATGGCGTGAGGTTCTGCCCCGCATGCGGTACGGCATTGGCTACGGCAGCGCCTGCACAGCCGGATCCCGCACTGTCCACTGCCCCCGTGGAGGCTGAGGAAAACATATGGGTTGAGGAGCCCGCGCAAGCTGAGGAATCCATATGGGTGGATGATCCCGTGCAGGTGGAAGAGCATGCGCAGCCCAAACCTCCGAAGAAGAGCAAGCTGCCGCTGATTCTGGGCATTGCAGCTACCGCGGCGGTGGTCGTGGTGGGCGTGATCATCACGGTGGCGATGCTGTTGATCAAAAATCTGGGCGGCGCAACGGCAGATAACCCCGACCTGGGCCTGTACAACGCAACGAGCGCTGAGATGTATGGCGTCGTGGTGGAAATCGACGACCTATGGGAAAACGGCTTTGCCATTGAGTTGAAAGATAAGAACAAGTGCGATATCTTCGTCGATGGCCAGAGCAGCAGCGGCAAATGGCAGCTGAACGGCGACCAGGTGCATATCAACGGCGGCGGCCTGGACTGCGATGGCATGCTCTCCGACGGCCAGATGGCGCTGGAAGACGTATTGGGTACCGGCATGACCCTGACCTTTGTGCGGGAGGGGCGCGAGTTGAGCCCGCTCCCGGGCACGGATACGGCGCTACCTGAAAGCAACTCTAAGAGCGATCCCAGCCAGTGGAACGATCTGCAGCAGCAATGGAACGGCATATGGTACGGTGTGCTGCAGCTGACGGACTGTACCGGCAAGTACGAACCCTTCGCCTACACTACCTATGACATCTATCTGGACGTGGCGGTGGACGCTGCGGGAGGCGGCGAGTACCGGCTCTACGACGCGGATGAACTGATTGGCGCGGCGACCTGTCAGGCGCAGGAGGGCGTGCTGAACACCGCCGAAGGCGTTGTGTTCGGTCAGGATATGTATCCCCACAGCTGGATGTTCCTGCCCGACCGCAATTTTGACAATACCTACTGCATGACCGACGAAATCACCGACGCGGATGGCGACGTAGTTAGCCTAGGTCTGTGGATCAAACCCTGGGGCGAAAGCTGGCAGGATCAGATCGACAGTGACTTTTATGCCTATCCGCCGAACCACGACGCCTATATGGCAATGGTGAATGCAGGGCAGAAACCCAACCTGGGCAGCGCTGTGGCACAGCCCTCTGAAGACGTGCAGGGGGGCTTGGTGGCGCCCAGTGGCGCAGGACTAACCGGCCCGACTGTGGTGTATGACGTGGTTTCGACCGGTGAAATTGTGATGGAGTATCCCACTGACACTTTCTATGAAGACGAAACAGCCATCCTCTCCACCATCAGGGCCATGGATGACAGCGTCAAAATCTCGATGGTGACGCTGCTCAGCGCCGATGCGGTGCAGAGTGATGTCGAGAGCCTGTGTAGCTATTCCGACTACCCGGAGTATTCGAAAAGTGAGCTGTTGCTGGGCGGCTTTGAGGTCACCTGCATTACCTACTACGATGATTTCTTCGGCTATGAGGCCGATTTTGTGGTGGACCTTGGTCAGGTCGTCAACGGCGTATATGGGATCAAGTTCATGGCGGTGTCCGATTACTCGATGGATGATGCGCTCAGCGACGAGGTTTTGACGATTCTGGACACGGTTCGTATCGTATAAGAGCGGAAAGAGGGAAGAAGGATGAAGCAGATTAAAAGAATCATAGCGCTCCTGCTCGCGCTCTGTTTGGCGGTGGCGTTGTGCGCCTGCGGCGGAAAGGAGAAGCAGGATGTCATCGGCAAGTACGTCTGCATCGGCTCGACTGGCTATGGTGACAGCTACGATTCCGACGGCGAGTGGATCGAGCTGAAGAAGGGCGGAAAAGGTACCTTTTACATGGATTTTGAGTTCGATATCAAGTGGAAACTGGACGGTGAGAACTTCGAGAGCTCGGTCACCTTCCTGGGCATAGATGAGTCGTTGAACGGCACGCTCAAGGACGGCGTGCTCACCGTGCAGTACGGCGATTTTAGCTATACCTTCCTCAAGGAGGGGGCACAGATGCCTATCGGCACGGATGAGCCGGTTGCGGGCACGAGCGAACCTTCGCAGGACGCGCTGGATCTGGACGCGCTGCGCGGCGACTCCATGCTGGACTACCTGAGCGCGCTGGGCAGCAGTTTCGCACCAATGGTCGCAGATGGGGGCTTTGTGTCACCCACCAAGAGCATAGAACTTGGCAGCGTATGGTACGGCACGGTGCGCTTGGAAACCGCAGATGGTGACAAAGACGACGATATCTTCGCATTGATCAACCAGAATGCTGCGGGGAACTGCTATTTTGAAGTATTCACCAATTCCGATTTTACCGAAGAAGGCCTGATCTGCTCGATGTGGATCGACCTGTACGACGATTCATTTGTCGCCGACATTGGCGATAAGGATGCCTGGATATATGAGCATTATCTGACTGCGGACGAGGCGTTCTATTTTTCGCCCGTGCTGGACAACGGTCTGCTGTACTTCTTTTACCCCTATACCGAGGACGGAGAGGACATGACCGTGCAGATCTACCTGCGCGAGGACGGCATGCCCTGGGACGAGGAGAACGACCTGCTGCCCCCGCACTATGTCGAGTACAAGGCGGCTATCGAAGCTGCGGCCGACGACAGCGAGATGGAAGCGCAGCCTCTGTCGGATGATTACGGACTGTCCGTGCCAAGCGCGACGGGATATGTGGACCTCAAAATTCTCAAGGCCGGTCTAAACTGGATTCGCAACGAGAGAAAAAGCGGCTCAAAGACTCCGTATGTGGAGATACGCGAGCTTTTCAGCGGTGTAGATGGCGTCAAATACGAAATGGCTTGGGACGACGAAATGCACAGTTACCTCTGGCAGACCTCTGACGAAAAGGAATTCTGCCTGGTTACCTTCAAAGTGCAGGAGGATGGCTCTGAACTTTATACCAGCGTTTCCTGGTCGAGCGGTTTGACCGAGTGAGGAGAAGGTGTCCATGGTGAAACGCATTGCAGCGCTGCTGTTGGCGCTGGCGCTGCTGGGGTGCACGGGCTGCTCGCTGCTGAAACGAGGGGACAACGGCACAAATTTAGGCAAGACGTTGCTGAAAGGGCTGAACACTGCGCCCGAACCTGTGGCGACAGAAGAAACAGGGCAACCGCAGCAACAGGACTCTACGCGCATGAACTGGATGCTCAAGCCCGACGCAATGCTGGCGGCGGATTATCAGCCGAATGCGTCGGAATACAGCGCGGACGGCAGCTTCGTGGAGACCTTTCTGTACGACGGCATGGTGGAGGTACAGTTCTGTGCCTTTGCCGGCAAGACCGATGCGCAGAGCGCGCTGGAGGCCGCAGCGGTAGTGACCGGGGCAAACGTTACACAGATGCGGCGCGAGCGCATCTATATCAACAACCAGGAGGCGTTGCTGCTGCGCTACACAGTGGGTAACAATGAGGACATGTACTGGTGCGAGGATGTGCTGACGCTTGCACAGGAGGGCTCGATGCTCTTCCACACCGCGACGCCCGTCGACAGGTGGGAGGACTACAGCGGGCAGGTGGAAGCGTGGGTCGAGGGGCTGCGCGTGATCAACCAGCCTGCGCAGTCTCCCTACATCAAGACGCAGGAGCCGCCATACGAGTCGCTGGAGACGGTGTTGGTGGACTGGTGGGTGTACGCCGGACGCGACGCCGATCCGGAATACCCAGTTCTCATCCATTTTGACTACGACGGTACGCTGTATATGAATCCAGTGGACTGCGCTGCGGCGCAGGCTGGTGAGGACGTCCCGGCAAACCGCTGGGAGATCCGCGGTGGTGTGGCCGTGTGTACCATCACAGAGGATGCGAATACATTCGAGAGCCGCGTGGAGTGGGGAGACGCAGGGGAAATCTATCTGTGTGCGCCGGACGGTGCCATGTACCGCTACTTCAAGTGTACGTCGGAGGAGGGCGCGGCCATGCTGCGCGGAACGGCCTATGAAAGGTACGGCGTCGAACCCGGGCTGTACGCGGTGCTGTTCGGACTGGAGCCAGAGGGTTGGGGCATGACGCTGCTGGTCGACGACTTGGTCTGGGTCTGGAGCGACGACGAGGTGCGCAAGCGTCAATATGGTCTGGAAAACGCGGAGTTCCTGGACGACTACGAGATTGTCAACGAGGATCCCAGCTTTGAACCGGTGATGGTAATGCTGGACGGCAGCGCCGAATTTAGGCTCATCGACTGGGAAGACGGGAGTCCGTTGGCCGTGCAGACGGTCACGCCAGAGCAGTTCGCGGAGTGCATGTACGCGAACCACCGCGAAGAGCCAATGCTGGCGCAGCTGAAAATAATGGACGAATATGTGATTGAAGTCCAGGAGATTTATACTCCCTGATGGAGAAAAGGAGAGGTCTACAATGCAGGTTACGCTGCAGAAACTGCCGGACACGCTGACGCAATTCGACGCGCTGCTGCAAAATGGCTTGATCCGGCCGGAGACTACTTGCGCGCTGTTTCTGGCGGCGCTGCGGCTGTATACGCTGGAGGTGAACGCGGGTCTGGCAGCGCTTAACCGCCTGCGCGGTCCGCAGCCCATGACGGGGTACGACGCGCAGTTCATCCGCGACAGGCTGCGCGGCAGGACCTATCTGCCCATGGCCTATTTCGAGGGTGCGACTCCGCAAAACAGTTATACGCCCCGTGTACCCTATGTGCTGAACGTGCTGGATGACTGGCGTCCGCAGGACATACAGCCGGGATACCTGCGGATCTTTCTCAAAACTGCGGGCGCGGACTCCCCTCGGCCCATGCAGCTGCGGAAAAAAGGAGAGAATTGGTTTCTGTGGGAGTATTCAAGCATACTGCTGGGCATCCGCATCCCGGCTGCAGAGGATTCCTGGGCCTGACGCAAAGAGAAAGGAAGACGTGCGAATTATGGGATTGTTTGATAAAAAATACTGCGACATCTGCGGTGCGAAGATCGGCTTGCTCGGCAACCGCAAGCTGGAGGACGGGAATCTGTGCAAGGACTGCGCAAAGAAGTTGTCGCCCTTCTTCAGCGAGCGGCGCAATTCCACAGTGGAGGAAATCCGCCAGCAGCTGGCCTACCGCGAGCAAAACCAGCAGGTCGTTGCGGCGTTCAACCCCACCGAGGTGATCAACAGCGAGATGACTATATATATCGACGGGAAAAAAGGACAATGGCTGATTACCCGATCGCGTTCCTGGCGCGATGTCAATCCTGACGTGTTCACCTTTTCCCAGGTTCTGGACTGCGACGTAGAAATCGATGAGCATCGCACGGAGATCAAGCACGAGGACGCGCAGGGCAAGCAGATCAGCTATGTGCCGCCGCGCTACGAGTACAGCTATGATTTTTACGAGACCATTCACGTGGATCATCCCTATTTCAGCCTGATTCGCTTTAAACTCAACGACGACGAGATCAATCAGCGCACTGGTGTCGCCTACCGTGAGATGCAGAAGAAGGCAGAGGAGATCAAGCAGACGCTGATGGTAGCAAAGAAGGCTGAACGGGAGGCTATGATTGCGGCCAATACGCCCAAGCAGTCCGTAGTCTGCCCGGTCTGCGGTGCAACGACGACGCCTGACGCCCAAAACCGCTGCGAATACTGCGGTATGCCCATTAGTGCGTAGCGGCGCATCAAATAAAAAGGAGGAACTCAATATGGCAAGCATTAACGAAATGGCAAAGGCAACGGCCCCGAGAAACTTCAGCGCGGATCCAGCTCTGACCATTGATGCATTGTACGAGAAGCTCAACGCACGTGCAACGGCCTTCCCCGTACCCTTTGAACGCAAGGGCGGCGTAGGCGGCGAACGCATCGTATTTAAGCGCGAGCCTAAACTGGAGGTGGCCCTGACAGTGACGGTCAAGGACGGCACGGTTCGCGTCACGCCCAACATCACTTCGAACCAATCCAGCGTCAGCGTGGGTGGTATTCCCGTCGCCGGCACCACCGTGAGCGGCACGATGAACAAGACCATGCAGCAAGGCGCGTACATCGACGGAGTGACCCAAACCATCCAGAAGATACTCGCGGGCGAGCAGGTACCTGATTACGTCGCTCCGGCAAAGCTCGGAAATGCCGCTGCGTCTAGCGCGGAGGAAAAGAAGTGGCTGGTGGCACTGCTGCTGGACATCTTCGTGGGCTATCTGGGAGCGCACCGCTTCTACGTGGGCAAGATCGGCACGGGCATCATCTGGCTCCTGACCTGCGGCGTGTTTGGCATCGGTGCACTGGTCGACCTGATCATGATTCTAACCGGAAAATTCACCGACAAGAATGGCAACGCGCTGGCCAAGAACTAAGTATGTGTAAAAATACATAAGAGGGTTGCCGGATCATTCCGACATTTGGACTGTATCCTGTCCTGAGCAGACAATAAAAAAGAGGCCTCCTGTTGTAGGAATAGAAACTGCGACAGGAGGTAATCTGTATGGTAAGAAAGTACATAAAGGTAAAGCATAGTTCGCTGAAACGGTAAAGAGGCGTCGTGATCAGAGAGAAACCAATGGTGACATGTAACCAGCTTTGGCTTAGAGAAAGATCAGCCGAAAAATCTATGGAGTGACAGTGAAGAAGTCAAACAACATAATGAACTCGTGAGACTGAGGGTACAGGTGTAATTGCTGCAAAATTTTCTATCCGAAGTTGGAAGGTTGTAAAATGATTCCATGAGATGTTGACAAAGTGGCGGATATACTCCTTGTATGGCAAAATAACTATGGCATGGATGTACCATAGTTATTTTGCCATACAAGAGTAAATGCCGGCTTTTTCTATCTCCCAATTTACTATTCTGCCTGGACTGCTGCAATGGGGTTGGGCGGAATTTTCGCTTTTGTCAATCGGTCCAACGCTTGACACTACCAAACATATTTTCAAAGCGCGATTCATTTGTACTACATCGGGTCAGAACACGATGTGGAAAAACCACTGATCCAGACACACAAGCACGCCCAGCAGTGCGGTATACAAAGCAAACCACTTAAAATCCGTCCGCTTTACCAGATACAGCATGAACTTGATGGCAAACAATGACGACAGCGCAGCCATCAATGTGCCCAAGACCACGGGCATCACAGGCAGCGCAACGGCCTGGCCCGTGATCATGTCCTTGATCTGCAGAACCACAGACCCCAGTATCGCCGGAATAGACATAAGGAAGGAAAACCTTGCCGCCTGCTCACGATTTACCCCGCGAAAAAGTCCTCCCGAGATCGTGCTGCCCGAGCGTGATACACCCGGAAGGATCGCAAAGGCTTGAAAACAGCCCATCACCAATGCATCTATATAATTCATCTCGCGCTTGGCACCTTGTCTTTTGCCTGAGATAAAGAGTATAATGGAGGTTGTAAGGAACCCAAGGCCGAGGAAACGCCCCGTAAAGGCCACTTCAAAAAAGTCACCCAGCAGCAGCGTGGCGATTACCGCGGGAATGGTAGCTACTACCAACAGATATACTGGTTTGGACAGCGGTTTTTTGATCATCCCCCAGATGTCTTGCCAAAAAACCACGAAGATAGCGATCAGCGTGCCCACATGCAGCAAGGTGTCCAGCAGGATTCCCGGGTCGTTGACGCCCAGTATCTCCTGAAAGAGTACCAGGTGGCCAGAAGAAGAGACGGGAAGAAATTCGCAGAGTCCCTGGATAAGGCCGAGCAGCACGGCCTGCCATATGTTCATCATTGTACCTTCACTCCGTTTCTAAAGTTGGTTCTTGGGCATTATATCATACTATAAGGGGAATGAAAAGATGCTGACGATGGAAAAAGTGCTGACCCAAATGCTGGAATACCTTCGCGAGAGTCTGCCGCTGCTGCGTGCGCCGGAGGGGGATTTGCGCCGGGAGTACTTCATCCTTTTTTATGCGCGTCTGCTTGAGCTCATCGACGCCGCGCTTCGCCTGACCGGACAGACGCGGGACTGGGCGCCCACCAATGTGTTGCTGCGATCTGCACTGGAATGCTCCGTGGATCTTTGCAACCTCGCGCAGAAGCCGGGCTATGAGTATGTGATCCGTGCGATGATGCTGGAAAACCGATCCGCGCTGTTCCACTTTAAGACACAGCCCGCTTATGATGAGTTGGTGGAAATCTATGGGCAGGAGCGTGTGCAGCAGATGGGAGCACAAGCGGAGCGGGAATTTAAGCAAACGCTGCGCAGGGCGTCGGAATACTTCCCGATACTGAATGGTTCATCACGCAACCTCAGCGTACTCAACCGTTTCCGTATCGCGGGGCAGGAAAAACGCTATCAAACCGAGTATACATTGCTCTCCATGGTTACACACAACGATATGACGGTGTTGGCCTTGCAAAATGAGCTGGATCTTCAGGGCAATGTGGATGCCTATGCCGACGAGCGCGCGTGGGAACAATGCATGCGCTTTATGGTAGACGCGATCAAGTACAAAACACAGCTCTTCGGTCTTGATAAAGAGCTGATCCAAGCCTGCCTGGGCTGCCTTGAGATGGTTCTCCAGAAGCAGGAACGAAAGAAAAAGGAGCATAAGGAGTGAAAAAACTGTTGTGGATCTTGCTGATTTTTTTGCTGTGCGCGCTCCTTGCGGCGAGCACGCTGCTGATGCTGGCAGGGAAGCAGAACGCGCATCTGCAGGAGACGGACTACATCCTCTCTCCTGACGCGCTGCCCGCAGAGTTTGATGGATTTGTCATCGCGCAGATATCGGATTATCATGGTGACGACGCTTGCCGGACGCAGCTGCTCGATGCGGTGCGCAGACGCGATCCGGATATTATTGCGATCACAGGCGACATCGCTGATCCCGATTACATCGATGAATCGCTGACTCTGGCCCGCGCACTCGCCGACATCGCACCGGTATACTATGTCACGGGAAACCATGAAGCCAAGCTGGAGGAAGAGGACTTCGAACGATTGATTTCTGGATTATCTGACGCAGGTGTGACGGTGCTGCGTGACGAAAGCGCTGTTATCGAGTACCAGGGCGCGTCCATTCATGTTGTTGGCGTGGATGATCCAGCTTTCCGGACCGGAGCACAGCTGCAGGATCTGTGTACAGCCGATGGCTTTACGTTGCTGCTCAGCCATCGTCCCGAGTACTTTGAACGGTATGTCAGCGTGGGCGTGCAGCTGGCGCTGACCGGGCATGCACACGGCGGGCAATTCCGCATTCCCGGAATCGGAAGGGGATTGTATGCACCCGGGCAGGGCCTACTGCCAAACTATACGCAAGGTGTGCATACAGAAAAAAGGACGATAATGGTAGTCAGCCGTGGGATTGGAAATACCTATTTTCCACCGCGTCTGTTCAATCCGCCAGAACTGGTCTGTGTGACGCTTCGCTGCGAATAACCGGTTAAATGCGCGCAACTGTTGAGGTATAATACATAGGTA
>DKYK01000019.1:43764-64349 GCA_002492415.1 Christensenella sp. UBA7102 | reverse complement strand
TATGACTGCGACATGAGCAAGGCCAGGCCGCTGTCCGATCACCTGGTACGCTCCTTCCATCACGTCACCGACAACCTGGGTCCGCACGGCCTGCCGCTGATCGGCCGCGCCGATTGGAACGACTGTCTCAACCTCAACTGCTTCTCCAAGACTCCCGGCGAGTCCTTCCAGACCACCGTAAACTTTGAAAGCGGCGTGGCCGAATCCGTGTTTATCGCGGGCATGTTCGTGGCCGTGGGCGAGGATTACAAGGTGCTCTGTGAACTGTCCGGTCTCAAGGACGAAATCGCCTTTGCCGACGCCGAGTGCAGGAAGATGTACGACGCCGTAATGAAGGACGGCTGGGACGGCGAATGGTTCCTGCGCGCCTACGACGCCTTCGGCAACAAGGTTGGCTCCAAGGAGTGCAAGGATGGCCAGATCTTTATTGAGCCGCAAGGCTTTTGCGTAATGGCCGGCATCGGCTTGAAGGAAGGCTATGCCAAGAGAGCGCTGGACTCCGTAGCCGAGCGCCTGGACACCCCCTATGGCGTGTCGCTGCTGGCCCCCACCTACAAGGAGTACCACGTAGAGCTGGGCGAAATCTCCTCCTATCCCCCGTCCTATAAGGAAAATGGCGGCATCTTCTGCCACAACAACCCGTGGATCACCATCGCGGAGACCATAATCGGCCGCGGCGACCGCGCGTTGAGCACCTATCAGCACATCTGTCCCGCCTACACGGAGGACATCTCCGAGAAGCATCGCACCGAGCCCTATGTCTACCCGCAGATGATCGCTTCCGTCGATGCTCCGCGCCAGGGCGAGGCCAAGAACAGCTGGTTGACGGGCACCGCCTCCTGGACGCTGTATGCAGGCACCCAGTACATCCTGGGCATCCGCCCTCAGTACAACGGTCTTGAGATTGATCCGTGCATCGCGGCGGAGTGGGACGGCTTCACCGTCACCCGCAAGTTCCGCGGCGACACCTTCCACATCACCGTCAAGAACCCTGATCACGTGATGAAGGGCGTCAAGTCCGTCACGGTGGACGGCAAGGCCATCGAGGGCAACGTGCTGCCCGTCTACGGCGATAAGGCTGTGCACGAAGTCGAGGTCATCCTGGGCTAAAGCGTAAAACGCCTCGACTGTATAAAAACCCCCGTCGCTTACGCGACGGGGGTTTTCTCTCAGCGCCCTGTGGTCAGGGCTGCGGAAATCTGTTGCGCGGGAGAATATCGGCGTATCGGGGAATGATGATCTGCTGATGCTGCTCGTCCAGCTCGCGCAGCGCCTTGACGTAGGCAGGCATGTCCATGGCCTTGACGATGTCACGGATGGCCTCCGCGCCGCGGGCGCATCGCTCATCGCGCTCCTGCACAGTTTTGCTTGCCCCCGTCATACCAGCGTGGTCCTCGGGGCGGGCGAAATAAAATCCCACCGAACCCGAGGGGTGCGCAAAGCGCCGGAATACGTCGGTCTGATCAACGTAGGACTCCGAGCTGGTCTTAAGCGCGGCGTCGATCGTGGGATCGACGATCAACTCATCCTTTTTGTTCAGAATTTCATAGGCGCCGCAGAACAGATCGTCGTAGCTGTCGATGCGCACGCCCTTCTCCTGCGCATACTGGCAGCCGTTGATCAGATCCACATAGCCGATGGGGCATTTGGTTTCGTCAAAGAAATCCACCGCCAGTACGCCGCCGGTGAGGAATGCAGGGCCGTGCAGGGAGAGGTAGACCTGTCGCCGGAATCCCTGGTTGAGCAGCGAGTGCGCAATGGCCTTGAGGTAGTGCAGGCCATCCTCGACGCTCATCTGGATGGTGCCGGGGCTCATGGGGCTGGCGCCACAAAAGAAATAGGGCAGGTTGCCCAGCACCAGGCCGTCGGTCTCCTCCGCCATCAGGCTTGCAAAGGCCTCCGGGGTGACGGTTTCTACGTCCATGGGGAAGGTGCCATGGACTTCAATCGTGCCGAAGGGCACATAGATGATGTCGTTGCGCTTACGGTATTCCACGACTTCGTCGTGCGTCATCTTGTTGAGAAAGCGGGTTCTCATCTGAGTCATATTTCGGCTCCTCCTTTGATTTTGTTTCCATGTTTATTATATCATCCACCGCAGAGGAATGTAAAGTCATCACTCCCCATCCCTCAGGATGAGCAAGATCAGCAGCGCAACGGCCACCATCAGCACAGCGGCCGCGCACGCATCCCAGGTGAACAGCATAGCTCTTCTTCCTCCTTCGCCAAAAGTCCATTATTAAAATACCATCGTATTTCATAATTGTCAATCATGATATAGATAATAGTATTTGAATATTGGACTTACGGGAGGGACTGCCATGCTAAGCCAACGTGTGCGTGAACTGAGACTTGCAAACTCCTGGAGCCAGGTAGAGCTGGCCACCCGGCTGAATATCGCCAAGCAAACAGTCTCCAACTGGGAGAACGACAACATTCAGCCCTCCATTGAAATGCTGATCCGGCTGTGCCGTATTTTCAACGTCACGACGGATTACCTGCTGGGGCTGGACGACGTGCCGCGCATCAGCGTCGAGGGACTGCCCGCGCCCGTGGTCGCGCATCTGTCCCTGCTCATTGAGGACTATCGAAGGGGCAGCGCAAAATAGCAAAAAGGCAGCAATTATGCTGCCTTTTTGCTTTATAAAGCTGTACTCGTGGCTTTATACGTGCCAGAGCTCCTCGGCATACTGGCGGATGGTGCGATCGGAAGAGAACTTGCCCGCGCCGGCGATGTTGCGCAGGCACTTGAGGCCAAAGGCCTTGCGGTCCGCGGTGTCGGCAATGGCGCGCAGCTTGGCTGCGACGTAGTCGGGCTCGTCGTAGATGAGGAAGTAATTGTCGGGCTGGTGCCAGGAGGCGCCCTTGGTCAGGCTGTCGTACAGCTCCCGGAACATGCCGGTGCCGCCGTCGTCAAAGGTGCCGTCGATGAGCGACTCGATCACGGAGCGCAGCTCGGGGTTCTCGTCCAGGTACTTATTGGGGTCGTAGGTGGCCTTCATCGCGCCAATATCCTCCACGCGCGCGCCGAAGATGTAGTTGTTCTCCGCACCGGCCTGCTCCACGATCTCAACGTTGGCGCCATCATAGGTGCCCAGCGTCACCGCGCCGTTGACCATGAACTTCATGTTGGAGGTGCCGGAGGCCTCGGTGCCCGCGGTGGAGATCTGCTCGGATATGTCCGCTGCGGGGATGAGCTTTTCCGCATAGGAGACGTTATAGTTGGAAACGAAGAGCACCTTCATCTTGTCGTCCATCTCGGGATCGGCGTTGATGAGCTTGGCAACCTCGTTGATGTACTTGATGATGCCCTTGGCGCGGAAATAGCCGGGCGCGGATTTAGCGCCGAATATGAACGCGGTGGGCTGCCAGTTCTCCACCTCGCCCTTTTTGAGCTTGCGGTAGATATCCAGGATGGCAAAGGCGTTCAGCAGCTGGCGCTTATACTCGTGCAGGCGCTTGACTTGAATATCGAACACAAAGTCGGGGTTGAGTTTGACGCCCTCGTGCTTCTCAATATAGTCGCAGCACTGCTGCTTTTTGATGCGCTTGACGGCGTTGAACTGCTCGATGACCTTGTCGTCGATGACGTCATTCAGATCCGCCAGCACGTCCAGGTCCTTGATGAACTTGCTGCCCACGCAGTCCTCCAGCAGGGCGGTCAGTTCAGGGTTGCACAGGCCCAGCCAGCGGCGCTGCGTGATGCCGTTGGTCTTATTCTGGAAGCGCTCGGGGTAGATCTGGTACCAATCCTTGAGCACGTCATCCTTGAGGATCTGAGTATGGATCTCGGCCACGCCATTGACGTAGGAGGAGGCGTAGATGGCCAGGCGCGCCATGTGCACCGCGTTGCCGTCGATGATGCGCATGGCATCCAGACGGGTGCGCTTGCAGTGCTTGACGGGCTTCTTGCCGGTCTTGGCGTCGGGCTCGGCGTCGCGATCCTCCTCGTCCCACTCGGCCACGATCTCGTTCATGCCGGGCTTGGCGGCGAGTTCGGCGGCCTCGTGCGCGTCGATCTTCTGGATGATGGCATAGACCTCGGGCAGCAGGCGGCTCATCAGGCCGACATCCCAGCGCTCCAGGGCCTCGGCCATGATGGTGTGGTTGGTGTAGGCGAAAGTCTTCTGCGCAATGGCCAGCGCTTCCTCAAAGCCCACGCCCTCCTCGCCCAGCAGGCGGATGAGCTCAGGGATGGATACCACGGGATGGGTGTCGTTGAGCTGAATGACCGCGTGCTCGGCAAAATGGCCAAAGTCGTTGCCGTACTGCTTCTTGTAGCGCGCAATGATGTCTTGCAGCGACGCGGAGCAGAAGAAGTACTCCTGCTTCAGACGCAGCATCTTGCCTTCGTAATCGTTGTCGTTTGGATAGAGCACCTTGCAGATGTCGTCGGCCTGGTTGCGTTCGGCGATGGCCTGCATGTAATGCTGGTTATTGAAGGCCGCGTAGTCGAAATCCACGATGGCCTCGGGCTGCCACAGGCGCAGCGTGCCGATGTTATCGGTATCGTAGCCGATGACGGCCATATCGTAGGGCACGGCGTAGATATTCTTGCCCGCAAACTTAATGAGTTTGCGGTCCTCAATGCGGCGGATGCACCAGGGGTCGCCAAAGCGCGTCCAGTCATCGGCATCCTCGCACTGGAAGCCGTCCACGATGCTCTGCTTGAACAGACCGTACTTGTACTTGATGCCGTAGCCGTCCAGCGGGATGTTGCCCGTGGCGGCGGAATCCAGGAAGCAAGCGGCCAGACGGCCCAAACCGCCGTTGCCCAGCGCGGCATCTTCGATGTCCTCCAGCTCGTTGAGATCTCTGCCGTACTTGGCGTAGACCTCCTTGGCGGTATCCAGCAGGCCCAGCGCATAGAGGTTGTTGTGCACCATACGGCCCATCAGGTACTCGGCGGACAGGTAGTAGGCCCTGCGGCTGGAAGCGTGCCTGGTCTTGGACGCGGCCCAGCGGTCGCTGATCTGTGCCATGACGGCCTTGCCCAGCACCATGTGCATCTCGTTGGCGTCAAGGCTCTGAATGTCCTTGCAGTATTCGGTCTTGGCAATCATATTCATCAGGTAATCCAGGTGATTCTTGTACTGGCCGGCCTCAGCGCCCGCAGGCAGGCGACCGTAGAGCTTGCCCAGATGATAGAGCTTCTGCGCGTGCTCCTCCTTGTTTGCGCCGGGCTTCATGCGCCACTGCCAGTTGCCGCCCAGCGTGGAGGGCGTATTCATGCGCGCCCAGGAACCCAGCGACAGCACGTCCTGCATCGGGCAGATGCACAGATCGGCCACGGTGGCGTAAATGCCTCGAATCATGCCCCAGGCGTAACCTTCCTGCTCAGACAATCCCTCGTACTCGCAGGCGAACTTGCGCTCAGCCTCGGTTGCGTTGGCAAACCAGCCCTCGGTAGTGTCGTTGTCGTGGGTACCGGTGTAGACCACGTAATTGTGCGTGTAAACATGGGGCAGGTAGACCGACTCGCCGTTGGCGTCAAAGGCGAACTGCAACACCTTCATGCCCGGGTAACCGGCATCCTTGAGCAGCTGCGCAACGCCGGGCGTGATTAGGCCCAGATCCTCCGCGATGATGGGCACATCGCCAAGCTTTGCGCGGATGGCGTTGAACAGATCCATGCCCGGACCCTTGAGCCAGTCGCCCACGACGGCGTCCTTTGCCGGATAAGGGATGGAATAGTATTCGTCAAAGCCGCGGAAGTGGTCGATGCGGGTGACGTCGTAGAGCTTGGAGGCCGCCGCGATGCGATCGATCCACCACTTGTAGCCGGTGGACTTGAGATACTCCCAGTTGTACAGGGGATTGCCCCAAAGCTGGCCGGTGGCGGAGAAGTAATCCGGCGGGCAGCCCGCCACGCGCACGGGGCGGCGCTCCTCGTCCAGCCAGAATACCTCGGGGTTGGCCCAGGTATCGGCGCTGTCCATCGCGACATAGATCGGAATGTCGCCAAACAGCTTGATGCCCAGCGCATTGACATAGCCGCGGAATTTGTCCCACTGCTTGTAGAACAGGTACTGCAGGAATTCGTAGAAGCGGACTTCGTCGTCCAACTCCTTGCGGTACCTGGCCACGGCTTCGTGCCGGTGCAGGCGGATGTCCTCATCCTCCCACTCGGTCCAGGCGCGGTTGCCGAACTGCTTTTTGACGGCCATGTACAGCGCATAGTTTTCCACCCAGGCGCTGTTCTTCTTGACAAAGGCCTCAAATGCACCCAGATCGCCTTTTTTTGCGTTCTCATATGCGATGCGCAGCACCTTGAAGCGCAGGTCATAAATGCGCGCATAGTCCACGCGCTCGGGATCCTCTCCCCAGTTCAGGCCGCGATAATCCTTCTTCCGAAGAAGGCCTTCCTCCTGAAGCATGTCCAGATCGATCATGTAAGGGTTGCCTGCATAGGTCGAGAAGGACTGATAGGGCGAGTCGCCGTAAGAGGTGGGACCAACGGGCAGGATCTGCCAGTAGCTCTGCCCGGCCCTCTTGAGGAAGTCCGCGAACTCATAGGCCGCCTTGCCGATGGTGCCGATGCCGTAGGGCGAGGGCAGCGATGTGATGGGCATCAAAATGCCGGAGGCTCTGTTCATCAGGTTCAACACCTTTCTTGCAAATTCATCCAGTTCCATTTTAGCACAATGCGCCACATTTTCGCAAGAGGAGAAGGCAGTTTTGCGCTAAACCTGTGTCGATAACTTTTTGCAATTCGTTAATTTACAGTTGAAAATACATGTATTTTATGTTAAAATATGAGTATAGATGCTCTACCATCTTCTTCCCGAAAGGAGCGCGGTGTTCATGTCGCTGAACATGGTCAAGCTACCCACCAAAAGGCCCAACCTCTACCTTCGTGTGGCAAAGGGACACTTTGCCACCAGCCACAGTCACATCAACTACTACATCGACGTCACCCTGCAAAAGACTCGCCTTTCCGAGGCGCAGGCCGTCGCGCAGGCGTTGGTTTCCGCCTACGCGCACACCGCCATCATCGATACCGTGCTGTGCCTGGACGGTATGGAGGTCATCGGCGCATGTCTGGCCGAGGAATTAACGCGCGACGATTTCCGCAACATGAATGCGCATCAGACCATCTATGTGGTAACGCCGGAGCATACCTCTGGCAGCCAACTCATCTTCCGCGACAATATCAAACCCATGATCTCGGGGAAACATGTGCTGATTCTGGCCGCATCCGTGACCACGGGCTTCACCGCTCAGGCCGCCATCGAAGCCATTTCCTATTATGGCGGCAACGTAGCGGGCGTATCCGCGATCTTCTCGACCGAGGATAGTTGTGGGGGCTATCCGGTCGTATCCATTTTCGACCCGCACGATCTGCCCGATTACGTTTCTTACGATTCCAAGGATTGCCCCTACTGCAAGGCACACCACAAAATCGACGCGCTGGTCAATTCCTACGGCTATTCCAAACTCAGCTGATCGCCCGCATTCCCGCGCCATCCTAAACGCAGCATGCGGCCTTACTCCGCTTGACCTGGGAGTAAGGCCGCCTTGTCGTTCAGGGAAAGCGCTTCGTGGGACGGTGTTATCCCTCGCTTACGATCTTTTCCGCAACACTGTTGTTGATGACCTGTTCATACGGAGCGCGCGCATCCAGCTCGCCCGCCTGCTCCATAATGTCCATCAGCCGCTCGTAGGCTTCCTTCTGCATGATGGGCGTGCATGCGAACGCGTCAATGCTGCGGTAGCGTTCCACCACCTTTTCCAACGTCTCCACCGAGGTATCCGAGAAAGCGGGAGCCAGCGCTTGAGCCACCGTAGCCGCATCGCTCTCCGCCACGAACCGCTGCGCGCGGTAGATGGCTCGCAGGAAACGCTCCACCAGCTCACTGTCGTCCTCCAGCGTGGACTTTCTGACCTGATAGCAGGTGTAGGGCACCTCGCCCGCCAATTCACCCACCGAGGCCAGCACGTAGCACTTGCCCTCCAGTTCCATGTCCGTTGCTGAAGGCTCAAACAGCGTGGTGTAGTCGCCCTCTCCGCCCGCAAAAGCGCCCGCCATCAGGTTGAACTGCACGTCGGAGCGGACGTTGACATCTACGCCCGGCGTAAGGCCCGCCTGCCGCAGCGCGTACTCCAGCGTCATCAGCGGGATGCCGCCCGCACGACCGCCCAGTATGGACTTGCCGCGCAGCTTTTCCAATGTAAAGTCCGCATCGGGTTCGCGGCCCACGATGAACGCGCCGTCGCACTGCGTCAGCTGCCCCACCACCTGGGTGAAGTCCTCGCGCCCTTCATTGTAGACGTAGATGGAGCTCTCGGGCCCCATCAGTGCGATGTCCGCCTGGCCGGCCAGCAGCGCCGTCATAGCCTTATCCGCGCCGCCCGCGTTGGTCAGCTCAATGGAGAGGCCCTCGTCGGCAAAGTAGCCCTGCTCCATCGCGATGTACTGCGCCGCATAGAACACCGAATGCGTCACCTCATACAACCGCACCTTGGTCAGTTCCTCCTGCTTCTGACACCCCGCCAGCGGCAGCGCGAGCAGCAGCACGGCAAGTATCGCGCAGATGATTCGTCTCATGGCTCGTATCCTCCTTGTTGGGATTTTTCCCTCTATCCTATTCCCTGTCATGAATAAATGTGAAAGGAATTGTGAATCGCCTTGTCTGCGCCCGCGATTTGGCGTATAATAAGGGCACCAACAAGGCGCTGACCCTTGCATGCTAGGAGGTTTGTGCGTATGAAAAGATATCTTGTGCCCGGCCTGATCCTGATTCTCGCGGGTCTTTACTTTCTGGTTGAAGCGCTGCCCGGGGTGTCGCTGCCCTTTGGCGCTTTCTTTGCCCTGGTGGGCGCAGCGCTGCTCGTCGGCCGCTTGGTTGCGCGCGGCAAATACGGCCTGTCCATCGCGGGTTTTCTGCTGCTGTGTCTGGGCCTTGCCTGGTCGCTGCTGGACGTGCTGGCCATCGGGCCTCAATATGTGATGGTGGCAACGCCGCTGGCCGTCTCGCTGGCCTTCTTCCTTGTGCATATCTGCGAATACCGACGCGTGGGAAATTGGCCCATGGTTCCCGCGCTGGTGCTGCTGGCGTTTTCCGTGCTGTTCTTCCTGATGCTCACTCCTTCGGTCAACGACGTGCTAAAGCCCTATTACGGTACCATTTTGCCCCTGATTCTCATCTTCATCGGTATATCGGTGCTGGTGCACGGTGCGCGCGCAAACAGGCGCGAGCGCAGGCAGGCGCCCGTTGAATCAGCCCAGCCCGACGATTCTTCCACCTGGGCGCAGCCCCCGCTGTATACGCAGCCCAAGCCCGCCGCACAGGAGCAAGAACCCGTGACAGCCGAATGCGAACCCACTGTTTTCACGTCCCCGGTTGAAGCCGCGGCGGAAGCAAATCCCGGGGATGAGGAGCAGGACGAACCCGACAGAGAACCATAAAAATAAAAAAGGATGAGAACCCATGAAGCTGCAAATACTGGGAACCGCCGCCGCAGAGGGCTGGCCGGCAATGTTCTGCACCTGCGCCTGGTGCAAAGAGGCGCGGCGCCGCGGCGGAAAGAACATCCGCACCCGCTCGGGCGCGATCATTGACGACCAGCTGATGATCGATTTCTCCCCGGACGCTTACTTTCACGAGATGAAGTTCGGGCTGGACTACACCAACGTGCACACCGTGCTCGTCTCTCACGATCACGAGGATCATCTCTTTGCCGCGGACCTGGGCAACCGCTATCCGGGCTATGGCGTGCTGGACGACACCGTGCCCGAGGCGCTCACTGTCTACGGCAACGACCGCGTGGGTCTGCAAATCAACCACGGCACCCAGGGCTTTGGCGGCCCGGGCGGGCCGGTGCAGTTCCGGCGCGTGGTCCCCTTTGTCCCGACAAAAGTCGAAGGTGGCTATACCTTCACCGCATTGACCGCGTTGCACGATCGTAGCCAGCAGTGCTACTTATACCTCGTCGAGGATGCACACGGCAAGCGCATGCTCTACGGACACGATACCGGGTTGTTCGTCCCGGAGACGATGGCCGCACTGCGGGGGGTGCGCCTGGATCTGGCGATGCTGGATTGCACAATGGGCGCTTATCGAGACGGCGGCAACCACATGGGGATCGAGGACTGCTTTGAAATGAAGGCGCGCCTGGAGCGCAACGGCAGCATCGACGCATCCACCCGCATGGTGCTGACGCACTTTTCGCACAACGGGCACATGTTGCACGACGAGCTGGAAGCCGCAGCGCGGCCCAAGGGCTTTGACGTCGCCTACGATGGCGTGATTTACGAAATCTGATTCGTATGCTATAATGGTGAGGAGAGACGCTTTTGTTCTCTTCTCGCCGTTTTTTTGCCTATCTTTTCTCGGGAGGGTACAGAGTATGGACATCGAGGGACGCGTGCCGCCGCACAGTGACGACGCAGAAAAATCCCTGCTGGGCGCGATGATGCTGGAGCGCGAGGCCGTGATGATGGCGGTGGAGACGCTGCAGCCTGAGGATTTCTACTCTTCGGTACACAAGGCGCTGTTCGAGGCCATGTGCGCGCTCTATGCCGCCGGCCGCCCAGTGGATCTGGTCACGATGACCGATGAACTCAACCGGCGCGGCACCATGGAGGGCATTGGCGGTCTGCCCTATCTGGTGTCGCTGTCGCGCTCCATGCCCTCTGCGGCCAATGCGCAGGCCTACGCGCGTATCGTGGAAGAAAAGTCCATCCTGCGCCGCATGATCCGCGCCTGCACCGAGGTGACCACCGACTGCTATGCCGAGGAAAAGACCGTTCCCGAGATCCTGGACAACGCGGAAAAGCAAATTTACAACATCTCCATGAAGCGCGCTGAGGATTCGCTGATCCACATCAAGCCCACGCTGATCACAACCTACGGAAACATTGAGGAGCTATACATCAACAAGGGCCGCGTGCAGGGCGTGCCCTCGGGTTTTGTGGAGCTGGATCGGCTGACGACGGGCTTTCACGGCGGTGAACTGATCCTGCTGGGCGCGCGCCCGTCCATGGGCAAGACCGCGTTCATGCTCAACATTGCGCAGCACGCGGCGATGGTGGGTCGCAAGACGGTGGCGTTCTTCTCGCTGGAGATGCCGCGCGAGCAGCTGGCCAACCGCATGCTCTGCTCTGAAGCGCATGTGGACATGCAGTCCGTGCGCCAAGGCAGTCTGTCCGACGACGACTGGATGCACCTGGCCGAGGCCATGGGGCCGCTCTCCCAATCCCCCATCTACTTTGACGATACCGCTTCCATTACCATTCCCGAGATTCGCTCGCGCTGCCGTCGCATGCAGATGGAGCATGGCCTCGACCTGATTTTGATCGACTACCTGCAGCTGATGACCAGCACCAACCGCACCGACAGTCGCCAAAATGAGGTCTCCGACCTCTCGCGCCAGCTCAAGCTGATGGCGCTGGAACTCAAGATCCCCATCATCGTAGGCTCCCAGCTGTCGCGCGGCGCGGCGCAGCGCCAGGATCACCGGCCCATGCTCTCTGACCTGCGCGATTCCGGCGCCATCGAGCAGGACGCCGATACCGTAATGTTCCTGCACCGCGAGGATTACTACAACCCGGAGACGGAGGATAAAAACATCGCGGAGGTGATCATCCAGAAGCAGCGCAACGGCCCGCTGGGCACCATCCGCCTGGGCTGGGAGGCGCGCTTTACCAAGTTCTTCAACATCGCCGACCAGCAACCATAGACGCCGCTTCAGGGTACTGAGAGATTTCTCGCTGCACTCGAAATTCGCCCACAAGGGAGGTTCATCCATGGACAAAACCGAGCTGCTCGCCCGTATCGCCCCCTGCTCGCTGCTGTGCCACACCTGTGCCGGCTATGAATACGGCATACTGCCCGAGCTATCCTCCCAGCTGCTGCATGCAACAAAGGGCATGACCGAATTCAAGGCGACCTACAGCGCGGAATCCGCACAGCGCTTTGCCGCATTCCGCGCGCAGCTAGAGCATCTGTGCAGCACGGGCTGCGGCGGTTGCCGTACGGGACGCACAGCCGGTTGCTGCATCAATGGCTGCACAGTACCCGACTGCACCCTGGCGCACGGCGTGGATTTCTGCGGTCTGTGCGCGGAATTCCCCTGCGAAAAGCCCCGCACCTTCTTTGAGCCCATCGTATATGAACAGTGGCTGCACGGCAATGAGGAGATCCGCGCGCACGGTGTGGAGGCCTACTGGGAGGCGCACAAGAGCGTGCCGCACTACCTTCCCTACGCGCTGCGGCGATGAGAACGGCGGCCGGAATTGCTTCCCATAAATCAATCAAAGGAACGACATCGCCATGAACATCCGAAACATTGGTATCTTGGCGCACGTGGACGCGGGCAAGACCACCGTGACCGAGCGCATTCTGCACCGGTGCGGCAGCGTCAAGACCGCGGGCAGCGTGGACGAGGGCACGGCGCATACCGATACGCTGTCCGTTGAGCGCACGCGGGGCATTTCCGTCAAAGCCGCAGCCGCCAGCTGCGTGTGGAAGGGCGTCTCCATCACGATGCTGGACACACCCGGGCACGCGGACTTTGCCGCAGAGGTGGAGCGCAGCATCTGGGCGCTGGACGGCGCGGTGCTGGTGATTTCCGCCGCGGAGGGTGTGCAGGCACAGACGGAAATTTACTACAACGCGCTGCGCGCCGCGCATCTACCCGTGCTCTTTTTCATTAATAAAACCGATCGCATCGGCGCGGACCGCGACCGCACGCTGTCGCAGCTGCGCAACCTGCTCGGCGCGCCTGCGGTCCCTCTGTGGGACGAAGAAGCGCTCACCGAGGCCGTCTGCGAAACTGATGACGATCTGTTGACCGAATACCTGGACGGGCGGACGCCGGAGCGGTCGGCGCTGCGCGCTGCGCTCTCCTCCGCCACGGCTGCCTGTGCGCTGTGCCCCACGCTTTCCGGGGCCGCGCTACGTGACGAGGGTATTGAAGAGCTTCTTGACGCGATTGTGGAATATTTGCCGTCGCCCGCGCAGCCAGCAAGGGATGGACTATGCGGCATCGTATTTGCCGTAACGCAAGACAAGGCAATGGGCCGCGCCGCGCACGTACGCCTGTTTTCGGGCAGTCTGGTCAATCGCCAGTCGGTGGGTGATCACAAGATCACGCAGATCCGCGCGCTGCACGGCACAAAATACGAGGACCGCGGCGATCTTTTCGCCGGAGAAACGGGTGTGGTGTACGGCTTAGAGGATGTGCGGGCCGGCGATGTGCTGGGCAACCGCAGCCTGCTGCCGCCGAACCGCATGAGCAGCAGCTTTGCCCAGCCGCTGCTGTCCGCCCGGGTGCTGCCGGAAAAAGAGCAGGACCTGCGCGCGCTCAAGGCGGCGCTGGAAACGCTTTCTGTGGAGGATCCGCATCTGAACGCCAGCTGGTCGCCCTTCACACACGAGCTGTATGTCCACCTGATGGGCAGCATCCAGACCGAGATTCTCACCGCACTCATCGAGGAGCGCTTCGGGCTGCGCTGCACCTTTGATCCCCCTACCGTGATGTACAAGGAAACCATCGCGCGCGCGGCGGAGGGCTTTGTGGCCTACACCATGCCCAAACCCTGCTGGGCCATCATGAACTTCCGCCTGACGCCTCTGCCGCAGGGCAGCGGCGTACGCTTCCGCATTACGGCGCCGCCCACGGCCATCAAGCCGCGGTACTTAAAGCAGGTGGAGCAGACCATTCCCCACGCCCTGGAGCAGGGCATGCTGGGCTGGGAGGTCACGGATGTGGACATCGAGCTGTACGACGGCAGCGATCATCAGTGGCACACCCACCCGCTGGACTTTGCGCTGGCCACGCCCATGGGCATCATGGACGGCCTGCAGCGCGGCGAGCCGGTGCTGCTTGAGCCCATGCTGCGCTGCCGCTTTACCGTTCCCGGCACAAGTGCGGGCCGACTGATGAGCGATCTTGCCACCATGCGCGCTCGTTTTGACGCCCCCATCGCGCGCGGCGACATGATGGTGCTGGAGGCCATAGTGCCTGCAGCCACCTCGCTGGATTATCCTGTGCAGCTCGCCGCCTATACGGGCGGGCGCGGCGCAATGGTTTCGCAGCTGGCGGGCTATGAGCCGGTGCCGCTGGAGCTGGGCGCGACCTGCCCTCGCCGCGGTGTGCATCCGCTGGATACCGCAAAATACATACTCGCTGCCCGTAAGGCGCTCGAAGGCGACGTCTGGGGCTGAGCGGCATAAAAATAAGGCTGTCCGGGCCACGCTGAGGTCCGGCAGCCTTTTTTATGCGGAAATTTACGGTACAAAACTGTCCTGTGCGGGGATGGTATCGATCTCTGGGTTGTTCCTGCGCTCCATGTAGTTGGTGATGATATCCTTACAGGTCAGCGACGCCACACCGCCGGTATAGCCGTTGGCAATGAACACCACGATGGCAATATCCGGGTCGTCAAAGGGGGCAAAGGAAACGAACCAGGCGTTGTTTTCAATATCAATGAGGTTGACCTGCGAAGTGCCCGTCTTGGCGCCGATCTGGTCGGTGTATGGGTAGCCCACGAAGTATTTTGCCGCGGTACCGCCGTCCTCGGCGGAGATAACGCCCTTCATGCCGCTGCGGATGACCTCAAGCGAATCCTCGACGTCCTCCAGATGCGAGGCGATGGACGGCTGTTTATCGGTGACAACGCTGCCATCCTGCGAGAGGATCTTGTCCACGATCTGCACCTCCAGCACGTCGCCGCCGTTGGCGATAGCCGCGGTATAGCGCGCCACTGCGATGGGCGTCAGCTCCGTGATGGACTGGCCGATGCCCGTCATGATGGTCTCGGTGGGCGTCCAGCGGATCTCACGCAGGTAACTGTTGAGCGTATTGAGCAGATAGCGGCTGGAGATCTCTGCCGAGGAGAGTCCCAGCTCGTCCATCAGCACCAGGCGAATCTGCTCAATCATCTCGGTGGAGTCGTACTCCAATACCAGATCCATCAGCTGCTTGGTAACGCGCTCCAGGCGCTCTTCCTCAAAGTTTCGATCCAGCGCCTCGCCGGTATCGCGCAGCGTCTTCATGATTGTGCGCGCCACGTAGTTGGACTTGGAGGATTTCTGGCCGGTGATGCCGCGCGAGGAATCGTAGAGCACAGTTTGGTTCCCCACCACGCCCGTAGTCTCGCCCGGCAGTTCGATGCCCGTCTTGGAGGTCAGCCCCAGCAGCGAAGTCCACTTGTACAGATTCTCAATGCCCAGGCGGTCGGCCACGGTGTAGAAGTAGTAGTTGCACGAGTTGGTCAGCGCGAGCGACGCGTTCTGTCCCGCGTGCTTGCTGGGGTATTTGGTCCAGCACTTGGGCGCGTAGGAGGTGGAGTCGTACTTGGTAAACGGGCCCTCATCGTCGATGCGCTCGTCCACCGTCATCGCGCCCTCCTCCAAGCCCGCCAGCGCCGTGACCATCTTGAATATGGAGCCGGGTGTCGCCTTGGTGGAGATGGCGCGGTTGAACAGCGGTGAGGTGTCGATGTTGTACTTCTCGTTGTATTCTTCCGTCGTCATCCCGCGCACGAAATCGTTGGGATCAAAGGATGGATAGGAGGCCATGGCCAGCGTCTCGCCCGTGTGCACGTCCAGCACCACGGCTGCGCCCGTCGCAGCCAGGCGCAGCGGCTCGCCGCCGCGGTTTTCGATCTGCTGCTTATACTTCTCCAGCTGCGCGTCCGTGGCCTCATCAAGCGCCTCCAGCTGTATTTTTTTCGCCTCTTCAATGTTGTACTGCAGCGATTCTTCCAAAATCTGCTGATATTCCAGGTCGATGGTGAGCATCACGTTGTTGCCGCCCACCGGGGCCTTATAGGACAATTCGCGCATCACCGCGCCGTTTGCGTCCACTTCCACCTCCTGGCTGCCTTGGCGGTAGGAGACGTTTCCGGACAGCTGGTCCTCCATCGACCGTTCGATGCCGTACACGCCCACGCGGTCGTCAGCGGAATATCCTTTTTTGATATACTCCTCCAGGTTATCCTCCGTAATGGCGCCCATGTAGCCCACGATATGCGCCGCGAGCGTGCCATGCGGATAGACGCGCTTGGTGGTCTGCTCAATGGCAGCGCCGGTCAGCTCAATGCTCGCCGCCTCAATCTGCGACACCGTGTTCATGCTCACATCGTAGGCGATGACCACGGGTTTGGACAGAAAGGCATTCATCTGCAGCTCCTGCCAGATGCTCAGCACCTTGTACTGCGTCTCATATTCCAGTTCTTCGATGCCATAGCGCTCGCACAGATGGGCAAAGATGTCCTCCTCGGCCACCTTGGTGATATAGAAATTCTCGCGCCAGTTTTTCTCGCGCTTGGCAAAGGTTTCCTCGTTTTCGGTCAAAAAATCGAGGTAATCATTGCCCTGCTCGTCGCGCTTGAGGTAGAACCCGGACACGGTCTGCCCGCCGTTGCGCTCTACGATCTCCATCACGCGCAGCAGGATCTGCGTATACTCCTTCAGATCATCCGACGAGCTGCGCGAGGGATTGCGGTAGAACGTGACATTGTAGCTCTCCTCGTCATAGGCCAGCGGGACGCCGTTGCGGTCCAATATCATGCCGCGCTCTCCCCTGAGGGTATAGGTTTTCATTTTGCGGCTTTCAGCAGTGGCGTTATACTCCGCGCCGTCGCGCAGCTGCAGGCTCGCCAGCTGCCCGGTCAGCGCCGCAAAGAGCAGCAACACCACCACCGCCATTGCGATATAGCGTGTCAACAGACTTTTTTTGCCGTTCTTCTTGTTGTCAAAATGATACTGCACCCCGTTTGCCTCCTACCACTTGCGCCCATGAAAATGAAAACTCGGGGCGCTGATGACGTCCCATCGGTGCAAGCGCTGGATGAGCCAATGCACCGGCAGAAACACCGCCGTGCACACCGCGCTGCCGGCCAGTACCTTCAGCAGCGCGTACCCCCAACTCACCTGCGCGCTGACGAAGTACAGGTACACCATCACCGGCAGTTCCCGCAGCGCGCATGCGCCGAACACCGTCAGCGCGGGCAACACCCAGCGCTCCCGCCTGGCGCCGTCGTTTGCCAGGCCCACCGCCAGGCCGATCAGCATGTACTGCAGCGACCAGTAACCGGCCACGCCGAACACGCAGTCCATCACAATGCCGCACAGCAGGCCGCCCACTGCGCCCCAGATCCACCCCTGCACGATGCTCAGGCTCGCTACCAGCACGGCCACAAGGTCCAGCCCGACGCCCCGCACAGAAAAGTGCGCAGACAGCGTCGTCTGAAACAGCAGCGCGGGCAGGAACAGCAGCACATCCACAACGATACGCATTTACGGGCCCTCCTGCGTGATCATGATCAGTACGTCCTCAATGTGTGCAAAGTCCACCGCGGTGGTCAGCACCACGTAGCGGTCGTCCTCGCCCTCCTGCCGAGAGATGGAGCGCACAGTACCGATAAACAGGCCCTTGGGGTAGATGCCGTCCAGGCCCGAGGTGATTACGCGGTCTCCCGTGTTGAGTTCGCTGCCCGTGGGCAGGTAGTTCATGCGCATCATCTCGTCGCTGGAATTGACGTAGAGCGAGCCGTGGCACACGCCGTTATCGCGCGTGCGCTCCACCATGCCCGCAACGGCCGCGCGCGAGTCAATGATGGAGAGGATGGTGGCGGTGTGCTCGGTCACGTTCATCACGCGGCCCACCAGCCCCTGATCGTTGAGCACGGGAGCATCCTTGCGCACGCCGTCCTTTTCTCCCCTATCCACGGTAAAGGTCGCAAACCAGCCTCCTGGCTCCTTTGCGACAACGGAGGCCGCGATGTACTGCACATCGGGCGTGACCTCCGTCACTCCCAGCAGTCCGCGCATGCGCTCGTTCTCTTTCTGCAATTCGCTCATCTGCGAGACCGTGGCCTCCAGCTGCCGGTTGCGCTCGGTGAGCATCGAAATCTGCTCATTGAGCTCGGCAATGGTGCTCTTCTTCTCCGCATTGGAACGGATGGAGATATACGCATCGCTGATCCAGCCCTGCACCGGTGTGATGACAAAGCTGACGGCGTTCTCCAGAAAGGGAAGCTTGAAGATTCCCGTCACCGACAGCCCAAACAGCGCCACCAGCAAACACAGCACCGCGCCGCAGGCCAGCAGTGCGATCTTATGCCGGGCAAGCCCTTGGGTAAACCGCATCTTTTTCTCCCTCTGCCTTGCTTATTTTCAATCAATACTCTCCGCTGCCCCGCGTGATGTGGCGCAGACGCTCCAGATCGCCTGAGAGGATTCCCGCGCCAATGGCCACACAATCCATGGGGTTGTCCGCGATCACGACGGGCATGCCCGTCTGCTGCGAAATGAGCAGATCCAAGCCCGAAAGCTGCGCACCGCCGCCGGTCAGGTAAATGCCACGATTCATCACGTCGCTGGCAAGCTCAGGCGGAGTATTTTCCAGGCATGTGCGCAGGTTGTTCATGATGGTGGCGAGCGGTTCCTTCAGCGCCTCGGTGATCTCCTCGTTGCTGATTTCGATCATGTGCGGCAGGCCCGTAATCAGATCCCTGCCGCGCACCATCACGGTCTCCCGCCGCTTGAGCGGGATGGCCGAACCGATGCCGATCTTGACCTCCTCGGCCGTGCGCTCGCCGATGAGCAGATTATACTCGTTTTTGATAAAGTTGATGATGGCCTCGTCCATTTTCTGGCCCGCCACGCGCACCGAGCGCGAGATGACCACGCCGTTCATCGAGAGCACCGCCATCTCCGACGTACCCCCGCCGATGTCCACCACCATGGAGCCGCTGGCCTCCTCCACAGGCAAGCCCGCGCCGATGGCTGCGGCCATGGGCTCATCCACCAGGTGCACGCTGCGCGCGCCGGCGTTGCGCACCACCTGTTCGACAGCCTGCCGCTCCACGGGCGTAATGCCGCAGGGTACGCATACGACCACCCGCGGCCGCACGATGGGTACGGAAAAGTCGTTCGCCTTGTGGATGAGGTACTTGATCATCACCTGTGTGGAATCCAGATCGGCGATGACGCCTTCGTTGACCGGGTGGATGGCGGTGATGTTGGCGGGCGTGCGTCCCATCATCTTCTTGGCCTCTTCGCCCACGGCCAGCACCTGCCGCTTCGCATCGGAACGCACCGCCACCATCGTCGGCTCGCGCAGCACAATGCCCTTGCCGTCGACGTACACCACGATATTGGCTGTGCCCAAGTCAAAGCCCATGTTGCGGCTCATCAATTTAACGCCAAATGCCATGTTTGGGTTTCCCCCTCGATTAAAAATTCACGATCTGTTTTTATTTTAGGCTCGCCTGCGCGAGCAGCCTGCGCAGCCCGCACAGCGAAAGCCCCACCGTCGCATAATAATCGCCCTCTATGCGGGAAATATACGCGCCGCCCAGACCTTGTATGCCGTAAGCGCCCGCCTTGTCCATCGGTTCGTCCGTAGCGATGTAGGCCTCGATTTCCCGTTCACTCAGCGTGTCAAATGTGACAAGCGCGCCGTCGTGCCGCACAAACTCCCGGCCGTCATCGGCGTTTTTCAGGCACATGCCCGTAATCACCTGATGCGTCCTGCCGCTGAGCGCGCGCAGCATTTCCGCTGCCTGCGCCGCATCCTTCGGCTTACCCAGCGCACGCCCATCCAGGAACACCAGCGTATCCGCCGCCAGCACCCAGCCGCTGCCTGCCATCCGTGCGCCCGCGCCGGCCTTTCGGCGGGCCAGCTCCTCCACACACGCAGCGGGTTCTCCGCTCACGCGCTCGTCCACCTCAGGCGCGCAGACGGAAAACGCAATGCCCAGACGCTTCAGCAGCTCCGCCCGACGCGGGGATTTGGATGCGAGAATCAGCTTTTCCATGTCGCTCACATCTTTCTGTAGATGATGAACGCCGCGATCATGCCCAGCATGGAGCCGATATTGACGTGCAGCGTCAGCCCCATTGTCAGCGACAGCACGCCCAGATCCACATTCAGCGGCGCGCCGGTAGTGCCCACGGTGATGGACTTTGCAAACACCTCCGGCAGATATGGCGTCACCAACGACCAAAGCAGGCTGCCAATCACCGCACCCACCAGTATCATCAGCACCAGCATCCAGGGTTCCGTTCTTGCTCTCACTGTCCATCTCCTCCTGTGTTCCCTGCGGCGGGGATCGCGCCTCCCTCGCGTGGAGTCACGCCCTGGTAGACCTCGCCCTGCACTTCTTTGTAATAATCGTCGCGCAGCAGCTCGCGGGATACCTCCTCGCCATTGACCTTCACCACGCGGTAGGACTTGACCTTAATGCCCTCGCGCGCCTTTTTCTTTACCTTCGTCTCATCCGTGTAGGTCACCGTTTCGCCCGCCGTGTCCAGTACGATCTTAGCCTCCGGGGGCTGTACCTTTTCGTAGACGTCGGTCACGATCTCAATCGACGTGCCTTCCTCCAGCGGATAGCCGTAAATGGACACCACCACCGTCGAACCCGACACGCGCCCCTCGATGAAAATGGGGTAATCCGTATTGTTTTTGAACACCAGATCCTTGTAATCATACGCAACCGCTGCGTCCGTGCCCGCGTCCACATACGACACCGCCATGGAATGCTTGTTGGAGCGCACGATTTCCAGGTCTGCCTTGACCACGGCCTGGTACAGCGTAGTGGACACCTGGCACACGCCGCCGCCCGG
>DKYK01000019.1:42471-43478 GCA_002492415.1 Christensenella sp. UBA7102 | reverse complement strand
CACCTGGCACACGCCGCCGCCCGGGCCGTCGATGACCTCGTCGTCCTGGATCACGCCCGCATTCTGATACCCCTGTTCCAATCCACGCGGACCGGTGACCTGGTTGAAGGAGACCTCCTGTCCGGGCTGGACAGTCATACCATTGAAAAACGCCAATGCGGTCTTGATGTTGTGAATGCGCGCGTCGGAGGAATGGCCTAATTCCGTGGTCGTGCGCGAAATGCGCTTGGTGGCCTTTTCCAGCTCCTCCGCAAGCAGCGTGGGGGAAACGACATCAGGCTTGATTTCGATGGGCGTGGTGTAGCCATTGTCCAGCTGCGTTTTGACCTGACCTACCAGCGTGTCCAAATCCACGCTGCGCCCATTGCTCTCTGGTGTGATCTTGAACTTCTCCTCCTTGGAGGGATCAAAGGTGACCGCCGCGTCCACCGCAGGCACGTCCACCGCGCCCTTAACCTCGGAAAGCCGGCTGCGGACCATATCCAGATCATAACTGAGTACCGTGGTCAGCGCAGCGCCCTCCTTCTTGATCTGCTGGATCTCCTTTTGGCGGCTGAATATATTGCCTTCGCGTCCCAGCTTCCAGGCCTGCTCCAGCTTTTCCTCCGTGTCCAGCGCAACGCCCATCTGTTCGGGCGATATGGTCCACTCCCGCCCCGAATAGGACAGTTTGACCGCCATGGCCGCGACGCGCTCCGCGTTCAATATCTCCAGCTTCTCTTTGGCCTCCTCCATCGTGTAACCGTTGAGCTTCAGCCCGTCGATGGACACCCCCTCATAGAAGGTGTTCGCGCCACCGCCCAGGTCCACGGCCAGCTTGATGGCGAAACCGGCCAGCACCAGCACCACCGCTACGACCAGCAAAATGACCTGCTGCACGCGACGCTTGCGCTTGCGGGCCGCCTGCCGAACCTGCCAGTTCGCGCGCTCAGGGTCACGCTGCGACGGATCGATGCGCTCTGTCCGGCGTGCGGGCTGTCCGGGCCGCGCGCCGCCCGCGCGGTACG
>DKYK01000019.1:1465-42148 GCA_002492415.1 Christensenella sp. UBA7102 | reverse complement strand
GCGCCGCCCGCGCGGTACGGGTTGTTTTGCTGCGGCACACCGGCCCGACGCGCGGCTGCGCGCTCCTGCCCGGCCGTACTGGGACGCGCCGGTGCGGCATGCTCCGCCTGGCGGGCTCTCTCTCCGCGCTGCGGCTGCGGACGACCGCCCATCGGTCGCTGCGCCTGTCCTTTCTCGCCTGGATTGGATGGCGCGCCATCGCCCGGGTACTGCTGCGGCGCACCGCGGCGCGGGGTTTGCCTCTCCTCCGGGCGGTCCGCAAACCTGCGCGGCTCGCCCAGCGGCCGATCCTGAATCACGCGCCGATCCTGCGCGGGATGCTGCTTTCCCACGTCATCGTTCGGTGTTCTTCTCTGCGTCATATTCTCCTACGCTCCATCTATCCTAAGAATCGGGCACCCGCCCGTTCGTCTGCGACGGTTCATTATAACATATTCCATCGTTTTCATGCAAATCAGCCCGGCGGCGGCTTTACGTGGCCGCTGCGGAGTCCTGCGCGCTCTGGATGGCGCGCAGCAGCCTGCCGCAGCACGCCTGCGGGTCGGTCCACCGGGCCAGTCCCGTGCCCAGCTGCACATCCTTGCGCGTTTCGCCGTGAAAATCGCTGCCGCCCGTTACCAGCAGGCCGCGCTTCTCCGCCGCGCCGCGCAAAAATCGCTCCATTGCCGGCGTGTGCGCGTTGTGATAGCATTCCAGGCCCATCAGCCCGACGCGCACCATCGCGTCAATCCATCCGTTGAGCTCCACCTGCGTCAGCTTCAGCAGACCACCGTGCGCCAGCACCGGCACGCCTCCGGCTGCACGAATGTTGCGGATGACCTCTTCTGAGGTCATCTTGCGCCGCTCGGCATACGCAGGCGCGCCCACGCCGATGTATTCTCGGAAGGCCGTGCGCACATCCGGCACGACGCCGTGCGCAATCATCACCCGCGCAATATGCGGACGCCCGATGGCGCCTTCCGCCTCAGCCTCCACTTCCTGCTGCGTGATGGGCACGCCCATGCGCTGCAGGTTCTCGATCATACGCACCATGCGCTCGATCCGTGCGGCGCGCATATCCTCCATCATCTCTACCATCACGGGGTGATCAGGCAGCATGCCGTAGCCCAGTATGTGCACCTCCAGCTCCACACCAGCGCTGATCTCCACGCCCGGAATCACCTCTACGCCGTATTGCCTTCCCGCCCGCAGCGCCTCATCAACCCCGTCCATCGTATCATGGTCGGTGATGGCGATGGGTGAAAATCCCTTTCTCTCAGCCTGGCGCACCACCTGTTCCGGCGTATAGGTGCCATCCGAGGCTGTCGTATGGATGTGCAAGTCCAGCATATCGCTTCCTCCGCATCTACTCAATCTATATAAAATTTGCCACAATGCGCCGTTTTTCCTGCTGTTCGCGCAAAGTTTACCCACTGTTCGGTTATTGCAGCGCATTTCATGTAAAAAGCGCACGCTTCCGCCCGGAAACGTGCGCTTTTGATGGGGCTATGCGTTGAGTATACTCTCGATGGGATTGCCGTTGTCTGCGCCGGAGACCAGCGTGCCGCCCTGCATCAGCGTCACGAACTCGTCCCTGTCCAGCTTCTCGCGCTCCATCAGCTCGCCGGCGATGCGATCCAGCTTTTCCCGGTTGTCGCTCAGCAGCTGCGTGGCGCGATCCAGCGCGGTGCGCAGAATCCCACTCATCTGCTCATCCACTTTCGCCGCCAGCTCCTCGGAATAGTTGCGCGCATGCCCAAAGTCACGTCCCACAAAGACCTCCTGGTCCCCGCCCAAGTAAATCGGGCCGATCTCGTCGCTCATGCCGTACTCCGTGACCATGCTGCGCGCCAGCTCGCTCGCGCGTGACAGGTCGGAGGTTGAACCGGTGGAGACGTCGCCCAGCACCAGCTTTTCAGCGACATGACCGCCCAGCAGCTCCACGATCTGATCGCGCAGGCGCGCGCCGGAGATGTAGTGTTTCTCCTCGCTGGGCATGGTCATGGTATACCCGCCCGCCCCGCCTCGGGGAATGATGGATACCTCATGCACCTCGTCGCAGCCAGGCAGCAGGTAGGCCAGCACCGCGTGACCCGCCTCGTGGAAGGCCACCAACTTCTTGTCCTTTTCCGTGATGACGCGGGACTTCTTCTCGGGGCCCACCTGCACACGCGTGATGGCCTCCTCCAGCTCCGCCATGGAGATGGTTTGGGCATTCTTGCGCGCAGCCAGAATCGCGGCCTCGTTCATCACGTTTTCCAGGTCCGCGCCCGTCATATAGGGCGTGCGCTTGGCCAGCGTCTCCAGCGAAACCTCGGGCGCCAGCGGCTTTCCCTTGGAGTGCACTTTGAGGATTTCCTCACGGCCCTTGACGTCGGGGTAGTTGACCGTCACCTGGCGGTCAAATCGGCCGGGGCGCAGCAGCGCGCGATCCAATATGTCAGGACGGTTGGTCGCGGCCAGCACGATCACGCCCTCATTGGCGCTAAATCCGTCCATCTCTACCAGCAGCTGATTGAGCGTCTGCTCGCGCTCGTCATGACCGCCGCCCAGGCCCGCGCCCCTCTGACGGCCGACTGCGTCAATCTCGTCGATGAAGATGATGGCCGGCGCGTTGCGCTTGGCCTGCTCAAACAGGTCGCGCACGCGCGAGGCGCCCACGCCCACGAACATTTCCACAAAGTCCGAGCCGGAGATGGAGAAGAAGGGCACGCCCGCCTCTCCCGCCACGGCCTTGGCCAGCAGCGTCTTGCCCGTGCCGGGCGGGCCGATGAGCAGCACGCCCTTGGGTATGCGCGCGCCCAGCTTCATGAAGCGGTCGGAATGCTTCAAGAACTCCACAATCTCGCGCAGCTCTTCCTTCTCTTCATCCGCGCCAGCCACCTGCGCAAAGGTGACGCGATTCTTGTCGTCCGTCATCACGCGCGCGCGGGCCTTGCCAAAGTTCATCACCTTGTTGTTGCCGCCCGTCTGTTGGCGCATGAACAGGAACCAAAACAGCGCGAATACCAGCAGGATCACGGCAAAAGGGATCCACTCCACCCACCAGGCAGGCTCCGGCACGGGTTCGTTGGTCAGCGTAAAGCCGTAATCCAACGCCGTGACGGTGCTGGCATCCACGCCGGTCTTTGCCGCGACAACCTGGCGCAGGTCATTGTGGAAGCTCGCCACGTCGTTGGGAATCTGCAGGGTAAAGTCGTATCTTTCGGGAAAACTGCTCTGCGCGATGGTGGATTCCTTGTACAGGCCATAGGCGTCGTACTCCGTCACCACCAGCTGCGAGATGCGCTCCTCCTTGACCAACTCCAGAAACTGGCTGTAGCTGATCTCCTTGTTCTCGGTTTCCAGCGGCAGGGTCAGCATCTGGCTCATCAGTACCACCAGCACCAAAATTACCAGCCAGATCAGCGGTCCTCGCAAAAAGCTCTTTTTCTGTTGCACTTGAACAAAACGCCTCCCTTCATGGGACGAATGATTTTTTTACATATAGACTTTGGGACTGAGCACGCATACGTCGGGCAGATTGCGGTACTTCTCCGCATAATCCAGTCCGTAACCGATGACGAACTCATCTGGAATGGTAAAGCCGATATAATCCGCATGAAGCTCAACGCGGCGGCGGTCCGGCTTATCCAGCAGCGTCAGCAGCCGGACGGAAGCGGGCTTGCGGGTCTTGAGCGTATCCAGCAGATAGCGCATGGACATACCGCTGTCCACAATGTCCTCCACGATGAGCACATCCTTGCCCTCGATGCCGTGATCCAAGTCCTTCATGATGCGCACCACGCCCGAGGATTTGGTAGAAGATCCATAGCTGGAAATGGCCATAAAGTCGATCTGGCACGGTATGGTGATGCGGCGCAGCATGTCGGCAAATACCGCCACAGCGCCCTTGAGGATGCACACCAGCAGCAGTTCCCTGCCCGCATAGTCCTGGTTGATGCGCTCTGCCAGTTCGTCCAGCCGCGCCTGGATGCGCTCGTTGCTCACCAGTACGCGATCGATTTCGTCCTTTGAATACTGCATATTCCTACTCCTTCGATCTTATGTATTTTATAATCAGCGCCCGCTTGCTCCCCGGCCCGATGGCGCAGGGTGCGCAGGGCGCAATGCCCGCAATCCAGATGATCTGTCCCTCTCGCTCGATGAGGGGAACGCGGTCTCGCAGTGCGCGCGGCACCTTTTTATCCGTCAGCACGTCGCTGAGTAGTTTCGACCCTGTGCTGCCCAACAACTGTACGCGGTCCCCCGGCTGTCGGGTGCGCACGTTGAGCGCCTCCCCTGCCCGCTCCGCATCCAATGCCTGCGCGTCGGGGCCCAAATTCAAGTTGGAGGGGATATCCGACCATTTTAGCTCAAAGCAGCCCAACGGCGTATTGTTTTCGCCCATCCGCAGCGGGATCGCTGCCCGTCGCACTTCCATTATAACCCTTCTGATGCCCTCTGTGTCGCGCTCATACAAATCTTTACCTAAACTTACCCTCTGCCCTGTCCTCTTATTCAGCAGCTCCTCCAGGCGCATGGTGTCCGCCTGCGTGACGTTTTGCGCGCCCTGCGCCTGCAGATAGAGGGACAGCACCACGCCGCGCAGTCCCGGATGGATGTCGCGCACATCGTCCAGCGCCGCGCCGTGCATGCGCATTTCCAGCGCCTGCCGTGCATGCTGTTCGATATAGGCATTCTGCGCGCGGCTCAGGTTCGCCAGGCGGCCCAGCGCCTCCACCACGCGGGGATTCAGCTTCTCCAGCCGCGGCAGCACCTCATGCCGCAGAAAGTTGCGCGCATAAGCGGTATCTGCGTTGGTCTCGTCGCAGACGTGCTGTAGCTTCTGCTCCCGGGCATATTGCTCGATCTGCGCCCGCGTAAAGCACAGCAGCGGGCGAATGAGCGCGCCGCTTTCAGGCGCCATGCCTTCCATGCCCTTGGGCGATGCGCCGCGCACCAGGTGCAGCAGCAGCGTCTCCGCCTGATCATTGCAGTGATGCGCAGTGGCAATGCAGTCCAGCCCCAGCCTTTTTCTCTGCGCCTCCAGCAATGCATAGCGCAGGCGGCGGGCCGTCTCCTCCAGCCCGCACCTCTGCCGCGCCGCCTCGCCGGGCACGTCGATGTGCTCCACGAGCAGTTCCACGCCCCACTGGCGGCACAGTTCCTCCACAAACGCGCAGTCGCGCAGCGAGTTCTCTGCGCGGATGCCGTGTTCCACGTGAGATGCGACCACGCGCACGCCGCACCTGCGCAGCAGATGCAGCAGCACCACCGAGTCAACGCCGCCTGACACCGCGCACAGCACGCTGCGCCCGGCCACGCGCGCCCTCACCGTTTCGAGCACTGCATCGCCCTCCCAACGCAATCAATCAGTATATTATTTTACTGGGCTTCGGCCGATATTTCAAGCCCTGAAAGGATTTGTTCAGAACTTTTTTACGCCTTCAGTCAATGAAGGGCTCGTCCGGCTCCACCATGCCATGCTTCTCCACCGCGCGCTCCATGTTCCGGGCAATGCGGCGCAGATACCCCTGCATCTGCTTCCTCTCCTCCGGCGTGATGCCCTCCATCAGTTCCTCGGTCACGCTGCGCAGTTCCTCGGAGCTCTTGATCCACATCTGCTTGCCCTGCTCGGACAGGTGTACGCGCAGAATGCGCTGATCGTGCTCATCCATCTCGCGGCGCACCAGCCCCGCCTTTTCCATGCGCTTGAGCGTCACAGTCATCGTGGCGGGCGACAGGTTCAGCGCCCTGGCCATCTCCTTCTGGCTCATGCCGTCATGCTGGTGGAGCAGTCCGAGTATGGGCGGCTGCCCGCGATAGAGCCCCACCTCCGCCAGCTTTGCCTGCATGCGCCCGTAGTACATGCGGATCACCCGGGTAAATTCCAGTCCATACTTGAGCGTATCGTCCTGTTCTTTGGTCATGCTGCATTCTCCTTCATATATGTTAACCATCTAACATTTTATAATCTAAATGTCCGGCTCTCATTTGTCAACCATTTTCGATTAAAATGTCCAAAATTTTGCACGAAAAACCAAAACCGGGCGAAGCGGCTGCTCCTGCCGCCTCTGCCCGGTCGTTGTCCGATCACCCGTTTTTATACGATTACTTCATCGTCATAATCCCGAACGCCGCTAAAATAGAGCCACCATCTGGCCCAGTTGACTGCATGATCGCCCACGTGCTCGATGTATTGCGCCACGCTCACCGCCGTCATCACGTCTTCGTCCCGAGAGGTCTGATCGCCCTGCCGCGTGATGCACTCGCGGTAGATCTGCTCATAGAGCACGTCCACCTCATCGTCCATTTTGATGACGTCGCGCACAGCGTCTGCATCGTCGCTCAGGCTGCCCGTAAGCGCGCGCTCGAGCATGGTGCTGGTGCGCTCGCTCATGCGGTAGATATCCTCGCGCAGCAGCACCTTGCCATTCTCGGTGCGCAGGATCGCCCGGCCAATGGCGGCGGCCTGATAGCTGATGCGCTCCATCTCGTCGGCGGTGTGTACCAGGTAAAACAACCTGCGCAAATCCACCGTCACAGGATGCTGCGTGGCGATCATGCGCATCACGCGCTCATTGATTGCCATGCGCATTGAGCGGATCAGCTGATCCTTCTCCTGCACGCGATCCACCAGCGTAAAGTCGCGCCGACGCACAGCCTCCATTGCATCCTGAAAGGTTTCGGCCGCCAGGTTGCACATATGGATGCTGTCGCGATGGATATCGCGCATCTCCTGATCGTAAATATTTCGCATAGTATCTCCTATCGCTTGATTATCAGGCAAACTTCGCGCTGACAAACTGCTCGGTGTGCAGATGCTGCGGATGGTAGAACAGGTCGCTGGTGCGGCTCCACTCCAGCACCGTGCCATCCTCCATCATCGCAGTCTCCTCGGCGATGCGCCCCGCCATCTGCGGCGTGTGCACCGCCACCACCATCGTGCACTCCTTTTTGAGATTAAAGAGCATGTCCTCCACCTTGATGCTGGTCATGGTATCCAGAAGGCGGGTCGGCTCATCCAGCAGCAGCAGTCCGGGTTTAAGGGCCAGCGCCCGCGCGATGCAGGTCAGCTGCGCCTGCGAGCGCGTCAGCGCGTAGGCGTCCAGGTAGAGCATATCCTTAAAGTCGTTGTAAATATCCATGCGCCGCAGCGTATCTTCCGCGCATTCCTCCAGCGCCTGACGCTTGGTCACGCCCTGCATCCGCAGGCCCGCCGTAATGTTCTGCAGCACGCTCCCCGCAAAGAGCACGGGCTCGGTCAGCACCATGCCCACCCGCTTGCGCAGCTCGCTGGGCTCATGCATAAAGATGGAGCTGTTATCCAGCATGATGTGCCCGCTGACCACGGCGCCATACTGCTCCGCCATGCGGTTGATGACGCGCAGAAAGGTGGACTTGCCGCTGCCGGTCTTGCCCATCAGCGCCAGCACGTGCCCCGCTTTGGCCGTCACCGCCACGTCATGGAGCACAACCTTCCCGTCTATGGAGGCATTGAGGTCCTTTACCACCAGTTGTAACGGCAATTTTGCTCTCCTCCCTCGCTGCGCCAGCGGCGCGTCGTGAAAAACCGGATGGTCATCATGGTCGCCATCAGCAGGAATGCCAATACTGCGGCATCCTTGCGCCCCAGCCAGGCCAGACGGAACAGCTCGGTGGCCAGCACCTGGTTGGGCATCACCGCGCCCATCAGCGCCAGCAGCGCCGTGGCCTCGCACAGGATACGCTCGACCAGTTCCAGCCCGCCCCGCACGATTCCGGGCATCGCCTGAGGCAATACGATGCGGCACAATATATCCGTCCTTCTGCCGCCAAGCAGCATCCCAGCCAGCAGGTACCGCTCGGGCACCGCGCGCAGCGCAGCGTCCATGCGCGCAATCATAAAGGGCAGCGCCATAATCGTGAGTATGGCAGAGATCGTGTAAACACTTTCATGCAGCGCCGAATTTTTTCCGATCAACGCATGGCCCACCAGACCCAACAGCACCGCCGGTACGCGAGAAAACCCGTGCATAAACCGCTGCATCCGCACCAGAACGCGTCCCTTGACGCATTCATACATCCAGAGCGACACCAGCAGCGACAGCGGAATGGTCAGCACCAGCACCAACGCCAGCACCTGCAGCGTATTGAGAAACACTGCGCCGATGCCCGGCAGCACGCCCCAGGAGCGCAGCAGCGCCGTGATGGCGTCCACCGTCAACAGCGCCATGGGAATCACCGCAAACAGCACCGCGACCGCGGCCATCGTCAGCAGCGCGGCCAAGAAGAGTTGATTACGCGTTTTTCTCATTATGCCGCCCTTCCTGCATGCACGCGGAGATCAACGCGTTGCACACCAGCACCAGAAGCAGGAGGAGCACCGCAAGCACTTGCGTCCAAAGCACAGAACCGCTCTCTCCCGTCACGCCCAGCGCCTTCATCAGCGCGGTGGGCAGCGTATCCGCCCCCGCGCCATAGGCCGAGAGCACCAGCAGAATGGCCACGCCCTCGCAGGCGCAGCGCGTCAGCATCCGCAGCGCCACCGCAAGATAATTTTTCTTCGCCTGCGGCAGCACCACCTGACAGACCGTCTCGCAAAAATATGCGCCCAGCGTATCTGCCGTCTCCACCAGCGCATAGTATCGATCGTGCACCCGGGTCAGCGCCCGCGTCTGCCGCATCAGGCTCATCAGAATCAGCGTCGCCACCACCGCCCACCAGGCGGATTCGATATGCGGCACAATATAACTCAAGCTCATCGTGCCAAACACCACCGCCGGCACGGCCGACAGGCAATTGATGGCCTTTCGCAGCCACCCTGCTCTGCCGCGCGGCACCAGATAACACAGCACCACCGACAGCGACCACGCCAGCGGGAAGCACAGTGCCACCGCCGCGACCGAAGTGGTCACGGAGAACCCCAGCGTCCGCATGCCTTGGCGAACCAACGACCAGACGACACCCGGCGACGTGCCCGCCCATGTGCTTCCGGTGAGCAGTACGCCCAGCACAAGACTGATTCCACCCGCAAGAAGCAGTATGCCCACCGCGCCGCCGACCCATATGCCAGCGCGCATCAAGCTGCGCATCTGTTTTTTCACGCGCCTACGCAGCCTCCTCCCACGGCACAACACGAGATCATGCTTCTTTTTTCATATTCATTGTATCTGTTCTGCGCCGCTAAAGCAACCCGTTCCAGGTTAAATGCGAGATAAATCACGCCGCATTACGGAACAAACAAACAGAGCGCGTCCCGCAATGCGGGATTACGCTCCGTTTTTGTATTTTTTTCGAGTTATTTTTCCTGTTTGGAGGCATAAGGCAGCGTTACGGTAAACTCCGTGCCCACATTGAGCTCGGATTGCACATCGATCTGCCCATTCATGTCCATTACAATGTGCTTGACGATGGCAAGGCCCAAGCCCGTTCCGCCCATGTTGCGGCTTCTTCCCTTGTCCACGCGATAGAACCTTTCAAACAAACGCGGGATGTGCTCCTGTGCAATGCCAATGCCTGTATCTTTGACGCGCAGTACTACGTTCTCTCCCTCGTGCACGACACGCACGCTCACTCTGCCGTCGTTGAGCGTGTACTTGATGGCGTTGTCGATGAGATTGATGAGCAGCTGCTTGATGTGATCCTGATTCGCATTGACAAAGGTATCGTCCTGCACATCCAGAGCCAAGGAAATATTCTTCTGCTTGGCGCTGTTTTCCAGCATCATACACACGTCCTGCGCATGCTTGCCCAGGTTCAGCCGCTCGGTGGTCACGCGCACACGGCCATTTTCCATTGAGGAGAGCGACAGCACGTCGTTGATCAGACGCGTCAGCCGATCGGCCTCCATGGAGATGATGTCTAAGAAACGCTTGGCCATCTCCGGATCCTCAATGGCGCCCGCCTGTAGCGTCTCGACAAATCCCTTGATAGAGGTCAGCGGCGTCTTGAGTTCGTGGGTGACGTTTGCGGCAAAATCCGTGCGCATCTGCTCAAGATTGCGCAGCTCAGTGATGTCCTCCAGCAGCGCAACCGCGCCGATGGATTCGTTTTCATGCTCCAGTGGAGAGACGTACAGCCGAATGAGACGATGCCGCGGCGTCGCGCGCACGGGCAGCTCCAACGTCACCAGTTCCTCGTGCTCCATTGCCTCCTGCAGGCCCGCCTCCAGGCGGGAATTGCCGGTGGCCTCCAGCACAGGCTTGCCCTCGACGCTGCCCGTCACGCCCAACATGTGCTTGGCGGCGTTGTTCATCTGCACCACGCGCAGCTGACCGTCCACAGCGATCAGACCGTTGATCATGTGATCGATGACGGATTCCAGCTCCACGCTCTTGTGCTGCAGCTTCTCCACGGTATCCTGCAGCCGCGTATTCATGGAGCGGAGCGTGTGCAGCAGCTGTGACAGCTCCGCATAAGCCCCGATGCGGGTACTGACGTTATAGTTTCCATCTATGATGGCCTGTGCAGCCGTAGAAATCTCGTTAATGGGCGTGACCACTCTGCGCGCCAGCGAGAATGCAAGCCAGACGCTTGCCGCCAGCAGCAGCGCCATGAGCGTGGCAAACAGGCCCCAGTCGCCGTATTGAAACACGGTCTGGTTACGCGTGAGCCTTACGATGCTGCCATCCTCGACGCGGACCGATACGGCCACCTGCATTTGCGCGAGCCGTCCCACAAAGGAGATCTCCTCTCCCGTGCCGTCCGCCAGCGCGGCGACGACGTCCGGCTGATCAAGATAGAACCCCACCTGACCGCTGGTGTCAAAGAGTATCTCTCCATTCCCGGCCATGTGCGTCACGCGCGCACCGAGCAAACGGCCGACCTTGGTCAGTTCCTCTTCCTGCCCGACGCATTGGGCGGCAACTTGCGCCGCCTTCCGCAGTTCGTCGCGGATCTTCCCCTGTTCCTCCTGCATGGCAAGGCGCACTGCGAAGAAGCTCGCAACGGCCACCACGGCAAGCGCGCAGGCGCTTATGATCGCGACGATGCGGCGGTACATGGATTTCACGCTTCCTGCTCTCTGTCAACGAAGCGGTAGCCCACGCCTCTGACGGTTTCAATATAGGGTTCCTCGCCCAGTTTCTGGCGCAGATGCCTGATGTGGACATCCACCGTGCGCGTCTCTCCGTAGTACTCGTATCCCCAGATGCGATCGAGCAGGAAATCGCGGGTGAGCACCTTCCCCCGTGAGAGCACCAGCACCTTGAGCAGCTCAAATTCCTTGAGCGTCAAGCTCAGCTTCTCGCCGCCCTTGAACGCTTCATAGTTGGTAATGTCGATCATGATGTCGCCGGCGCGCAGCGTCTGCGGCTCGCTCTCCTGCTGCGGCGCGACGCGGCGCAGCAGAGACTTGACGCGGGCTCCCAACTCGCGCACCGAGAAGGGCTTGGTGATGTAGTCGTCCGCGCCCAGCTCCAGGCCGAGGATCTTATCCACCTCATCTCCCCTTGCGGTGAGCATGATGATGGGAATATTGCTGGTCATGCGGTCGCCCTTTAAGCGCCTGCACACCTCCAAGCCGTCGATGCCGGGCAGCATGATGTCGAGCAGCACAAGGGAAGGCCGCTCCACTTCGCAGCGCTTGAGCGCTTCCTCGCCCGTGAGCGCCGTCACGACGTGATACCCGGCGGCTTTTAGGTTAAAGGAAATCAATTCAAGGATATGGACTTCGTCATCCACTGCTAAAATGGTATCACTGGGCATGCTGGATAACCTCCTTTTGTATGATTAAAAATCAGATTTGACACATCGGTTCACTCATTGTGCCTGCCAAGCAGGGTTTTGAGCTCTTCCATGAAGGTATTGATGTCGCAGAACGAGCGGTACACCGACGCAAAGCGGACATAGGCCACCTCGTCCAGATTGCGCAGCCGCTCCATCACCATCTCGCCGATTCTCGCGGAGGACACCTCCTGCTCAAGCGAATTCATGATCTGCTGCTCGACGTCGCGCACCAACGCGTCCACATCGTGCATGGCCACGGGCCGCTTCTCGCAGGCCTTAATCAGCCCGCGGCGGATCTTGTCGGCGTCAAAGGCCTCGCGCGAGCCGTCCTTTTTGACCACCATGATCTGCATGGTCTCAATCTTTTCATAGGTGGTAAAGCGCCGTCCGCAGTTGACGCACTCCCGTCTGCGGCGTATAGCCAGCCCTTCATCGGTAGGGCGGGAGTCGATCACACGGCTCTCCGTCGCGTTGCAATACAGACATTTCATCCGGGTACACCTCGTCCAGGGAAAAATGGCAGCCGTTCGGGCACAGCTGCGCCAGGGGCGTACAACTCGCCCGGTTCTATTATAACTTTTTTTTCATCCATCGTAAACCCTTTTGCGCAAAATTGTTAAGTTTTTTTTGAAGGAATATGAAGCCCGCTTTAGTGAAAACCCTCCGCGCTTCCTTTATCAGCAGCTCTCCCAACCAGAGAGCACCCTGAGGTGTCAGGGTCTTGAAAGGGGAAGCGCACGTTGTTCCATCCGTTCTCAAGCTCTCTGCAGATGGAAAATTGCTTCCGACAAATACAGAAAAATTCGTGTGCGGCGGGGCCGTGCACGAATTTTTCTGCAATTCGCAGAAGATAAGATATCCTCTTTTACGAGTCAGTCGGCTGACTATCTGTTTCCCTTTTCTTCGCGTCCCTTTCCCCTCTCCACTTGTCCCGGCAGGCCGCCGGGCAGCGTCACCAGGATCACGTCCTCCCCCATCATGCTCACGCAGTTCCAGGGAATGGCCACGCCATCGGAGCGGAACACCGTCTGGATGGAAAAAGGGCCCGGCACCACCAGCGCCAATATTCTTCCGTCAGGCGACAGGTCCAGATCGCACACATTGCCCAGCCGTGCGCCGTCGCAGGTGTTGATGACTTCCTTTTGCTTCAGCTGCGAAAACGTCATGCCGTCACCCCTTTCACATCGGCCCAAAATGGCAAAAAATATCGCTCGCATAATACCTTATGCGGGCGTCAGGCGCGTCATGCGCGCATCAGATGTATTTTTTCATGTGCTGCAGCGCGGTTTTTTCCAGCCGGGATACCTGCGCCTGCGAAATACCGATCTCTTCGGCCACCTCCATCTGCGTTCTGCCGCCGAAAAACCGCATCTTCACGATCATTCTCTCGCGCTCGTTCAGGCGCTCCAGCGCGCCCTTGAGTGCGATGCTGCGCGCCCATTCCTCCTCGCCTTCTGAGTTGTCCCGGATCTGGTCCATCACATACAGCGCGTCGCCGTTATCGTGATAGATGGGCTCGTTCAGGCTCATGGGCTCCTGGATCGCCTCCAGCGCCATCACCACGTCCTCTTGCTTGACGTCCAGGTCCTTTGCAATCTCGGCTACCGTCGGCTCTCGTCCCAACGCCACGCCCAGCCGCTCTCTCGCCTGCATGGCTTTATAAGCGATGTCCCGCAGCGACCGGCTGACGCGAATGGCGTTGTTGTCGCGCAGATACCGCCGGATCTCGCCGATGATCATGGGCACCGCGTAAGTGGAAAAGCGCACGCCCAGCGTGGTGTCAAAGTTGTCTATGGCCTTCATCAGTCCGATGCAGCCCACCTGGAACAGATCGTCCATCATCTCGCCCCGCCCGGCAAAGCGCTGCACCACCGACAGCACCAGCCGCAGGTTTCCCCCGATGAACTCATCGCGCGCCGTCTCATCCCCGGCCGCGATGCGCTCAAAGAGCACCTTCATCTGGGCATTGGTGAGCACAGGCAGCTTGGAGGTATCCACGCCGCAAAGGTCTACTTTGTTCAGTGCCATTGAGTTTCCCTCCGCCTCGTAAAAAGAGTTGATTATGGCAGCCCGTCTCTTTTTCGGTCCTTGCCATTAGCACCGTTATTTTTCCTCCCGCCCCTGTTTTTATGCGGCGAAGCAAACCCTGTTTTTCCGTGTATCACTACATTTTTGCGCTCATTTCTCCACGCAATCGCTTAATAATGCGCTTTTCCAGTCGAGATATGTAGGATTGGGATATGCCCAACTCATCCGCCACCTCGCGCTGCGTCTTTTCCCTGCCGCCGGAAAGCCCGTAGCGCATCTGCATGATGCGCTGCTCACGTTCGGTGAGCTTGCCCAGCGCCTCGCCAAGCAGCTCGCGGTCGGTTTCCATCTCCAACTCCCGGCCCACAAGGTCGGGATCCGTGCCCATCACGTCGGAGAGCAGCAGCTCGTTTCCGTCCCAATCCACGTTGAGCGGCTCCTCAAAGCTCACCTCGTTGCGCGTGCGGCTGTGCCGACGCAGGTACATCAGAATTTCGTTTTCGATGCAGCGCGACGCATAGGTCGCCAGCTTGATTTTCTTATTCGCGTCAAAGGTGCCCACCGCCTTGATCAGCCCGATCGTGCCGATGGAGATCAAATCCTCCACCCCCACGCCCGTGTTTTCAAACTTACGAGCGATGTACACCACCAGCCGCAGGTTGTGCTCGATGAGTCCCTGCCGCACGCTCTCATCGCCCTGCCTGAGCGCCTCCATCACCTTTTCCTCCTCTTCCTTCGTAAAGGGCGCGGGCAGCGTCTGACTGCCTCCGATGTAGTGCAGCCCTCCGCCCGACAGCCACCGCAGCACTCGCTGCCAAAGTTCCTTCAACCCTTTCATGCCGATGCACACCTCCCCGGTATCAGTCCATATCCCTCCATGCACAGCGTGCCTTCATATACTGCGATCATCGCCTCCACTTCTCTGCCGTCCACCCACACGCGGTCTGGGAAATAGGCATACAGTACGCCCTGTCCGCCCACCGAGGCAAAGGGCACCTCGCGGTGCGGCCGCGCTGCTTCCATACCCCGCAGCGCCCGTTTTTCCACCACGATCACCGGCAGGTTGCTCAACGGCTCCACCAGCACGTTGCCCGTATCCACCGCCGCCGGGAAGCGCACCCTGCGCCCGCCCATCTGGATGGACAGCATGCACACGGGGCTGCCCGCCCTCCGGTTTCGCTGGCAGGTGAGCAGCACGATCATCCCCCCGCCCACCGCCGCCGTGCCCAGCGCCGCAGTAGGCCCGTAGCCCGCCGCGCCCAGCAGGTACATCACCCCCGCGCCCGTGCCGCCCATCAGCAGCGTGGACAGCCAGACGAACCCGAACGCCCGCAGCGTCCGCCGCCAGTTGGAGACGTACCGCCCCATGCACAGCACGAGCGTCATCCCGGCGCACGCCGCCGTGCGCGGCAGCAGCCCCAGCAGTCCTCGTCCCCACGGCAGGTACGCGCAAACCGCGTACCCGCAGCCCAGCAGCGCACCCCCCGCTACCCGCGCCCAGCCGACGCGCACGCCCGCCAATCGCGCCGCCAGTACCAGGATCAGCGCGTCCATGGACAGATTCTGCAGAACGAACCACTCGATGCTCACCACCATGCCCGCATCCTCCCCGCCTGATGCCTACCAATATACCTTCATTCCCGCGCGCAACCTGTCGCTCCGCTGCCGAAAAACTTGTCTCCTCCATCGCAAAAACCGACTCATTGCCGCCAAATTTGTGTAAAACCCCCCGCCTTTCTTGGAAAGGCAGGGGGTTTTATGTGAATTTCGCGTCTCAGTTCCAAAGATACGGCTGATTCGACTGTTTGATGTAGGAATAGGAATCGCCATTGCTCAGATACTCCCATGAGGAGTCGGTAAAGGTGACGGTCGCTCGTTTTCCATCGGTGGCAATCAGGCCGCCGCTGGGATTGCCCGCGCCGCAGTCGCGGTAAAGCGCAGGCCGTTTTCCGTCCATTCGCCCACGCCGTCGCTCAGCTTCGTCCGTGTATTATTCTCCTACGTAGGCATCGCCCGTTGCAAGCGCCAGCTCCACCCGGTCCCGCAGCGCTCCTCCCGCGTCCATGTATTCGATGCCGTCCACCACAATGCCGGTTTCGTACATCTCCACCAGCTCCAACCGCTTCGTGTCCTCACTGCGAAAGTCCAGTTCGTACAGTTTGTCTCCAAGATCATATCCGCGCCGTTCGTTTTCGATGTTCACCTCCTCCGACACCGCGTCATACAGCTCTCTCGTCACAGCCGCGTCGTCCAGTATCTTCCACGTCGACGCTCCCGTCGGCAGAATCTCCACCGTCGTAGGCCGTTCCTCCTGCCCGTAACCCGGCTCGCACTCGGGGAACAGCGCAAACAGATCCTCCTGTCTGCCTTGATAGTCGAGATACAACGAGCCCTCATAGCACATCGCATCGCAGCTGTCATCCGCAACATTGAACGTGATACTGCCCTGATCCGTCTCAATGATCAGCGTGCTGCCGAACGGGCAGGCCGAGCCGCCGGTCATCACCTCATCCGGGAAGAACACCATCTCGGAGAGCCGGTTCAGGCTTTCCGCGTCGGCGATGGTCTGCGTGCGCATGCTCCGCCCCATCCAATCGTAGAAAGACAGCGTCGCGCTGCGCAGCCTGGGTGGATTCCGGTACCACTGCTCCGCGTACGCCAGCGGATCCGTCCCAGACTTCTCCCGCGCCAGCGCTCGAACCTGCTCTACCGCATCCCTGTCATAGCACACCGCGTCATAGCCCTCCTTGCCCATGTGCACCAGGCAATCGGCCCACAGCCACCACTCGTCGTCCGGGCCCAGGCCCAGCCGGATGCTCGTGGGGACTTTTCGCTCCTTGTAGAACGCCGCCCAGTCCTGAACCTGCTGTGCGCCGCCGCTGAGCCGCTCCGCCAACTGCCCGACCTGCGCCGCGTCCACCGCGAACTTCAGGTACAGCGACTCCGATATGCCCGTCTGCTGCTTGAGCGCGTCGTTTAGCACCGGCACGGTCAGGTAGGGGTAGCCCACCTGATCCGCCAGCGTCGTACCGCCCAGCTGCCGCGCATAGGCCTCCTGTCGCTGCGCAAGCTCGCCGCTCAGCTGCCGCAACGGGTCCGCGCTGCCCGGCAGCACCGCGATCAGCGCGTTGTCCTGCGCGCTGCCCGTCTCCACATTGTTCATGTAGATCTCGCCGGGCGCGGTGTAGCTGCGCAGCAGCACCTGCTCGCCGGACTCCGTCACGCCGTACTGCTCCAGCACCGTCGTCGCCTCGTCGCCCTCGCTCACCCAGCTGATGTACAGGTCCCGCCTGACCACCGCCTGCGTGGCCGGAGCCTCGCGCAACACCGCAACGATATAGGCGTCCCCGGCCCCGTTTTTGCGGCCATAGAGCACGAAGTCCTCCAGCCCGGGCAGAGCCGCCCGCGCTTCCTCCTCGCTCATGTCCGCAAAGCCCGACGCGTACTGTTCAATCGCCGCCTCATAGTTGTCCATGTACACGCCCAGCTGCCCGCCGGGGCGCGTGCCGTTCGCCAGCGACGCATCCTCCGTCAGCGGCAGGTAGTCCACCTGGAGATTTGCCGCGCTGCCGATCATCCCGCTTCGCCACGATTCATATTCGCTTTTGCTCACGGGGTTGGACGTGTCGTACTCTCCGCCGGTCATGATGTAGTACACCGCGCCCGCGCCCTCTGCGTCCACATCCTCCGGGAAGCCCTCGGGTGACAACTGCTTCTCCCACGCATCCACCATTGCCACCTGCTGGTAGGTATCATTGGCCGCATCGTAACGATACAGGTTGTAGGGCCACAGCACGTCGCCCGCCTTGCCCTGGCTGTGCGACCAGCCCGCCTCCGCCATGCCGTTGCCGTAGAAGGTCACCAGAGGATACTCACTCAGCTCCTCATGCCATTCGCCCGTCTGTTCATCGTAGTCCGACACCGTCAATAGCTGCCCCGCCGTCGTCTCGGCATCGCAGAGGAGCAGCAGCTCCACGCGCCCGTCGCCATCGACGTCGCTCTCGGCGTATCGCCAGGCCCCGCCCTGCAGCAGCGCCTCATGTTTGGCCTGCTCAAAGGCTGCCCGCCGCACATCGCTCATCTGCTGGCTCTGCGCGTCCGGCGTGCGATCAGGCGCGGAGGGCTGCGCCGCCTGCTCCCCGGGCGCGTTGGTCATCGTCACCGCGCAGCCCGTCAGCACCAGCGCGACGCACAGCACCGCCACCGCCAGCCTATACTTCCGCTCCTTGGCAATCAAGCTGATGCGCCTGCGAATCTGCCTGCGGCTCTGCGCCATGGTGGTGGCTGTATTGACCAACCCCGTCGCAGTGGGCCGGGCTCGCAGAAAGGAGAGCAGAGTTTTGCCGTAGTCCACGCGCCGGTCCTCGCCCAGCTCCCGGATGGTCAGCGCGTCGCAGGCGTTTTCGCAGTCCGCGCGGCTGAGCGACGCCGCCACCCATACGATGGGATTGAACCAATGCGCCACCAGCACCGCCGTGCGCAGCATCGACCAGAACGGATCGCATTGTCTCTTGTGCGACAGCTCATGCACCAGTACGTGGAAGAAGCGCTCCTCCTCTGCCATCGCCTGCGGCGTCACCACGATGTAGGGCCGGAACAGCCCCACCAGGCAGGGCGAGGGCACGGCGCGGGAGACGTACACCTTTGTCCCCCGTAACCGCCTTCCCATCACCCAGGGCACCTCCGCCGGCCGCCGCGAGCGCCGCACTCTGCCGCGGAACCGCATATTGACCACGACGACGTATCCCGCCGTCACCAACGCGCCCGCAGCCCAAATCAGCCCGGCCACGTCCCAGGCGTCGATGGAAAACCCGTCCTCGGGCTGCACCTGTCCGCTCTCCAAGTCCTGGCGCGAGGGCGCCTCCATCATGTGCACATCGTTCTGTGCAGTGCCGCCTGTCACCAGGCCGTAGGCCACCGGCTGCTCCATGCGCATGGACACGCTGCGCTCTATCGTCTTGGCCGCCGGTGCGTTCATCACGCTCACCCTGCTCTCCAGCCGCAGCGGCAGCAGCAGGCACAGCGCCGCCGTCAGCCACAGCGCATAGGTCACGCGCGGATGCAGCCGTCTGCCAAACAGCGCCCGCATTGCCATGACCATCAGCGCCATCAGGCTGCCCGTCAGGCTCATCATCAACAGTGTCTTCATGCCGTCCTCACTTTCTGTGCGCCTCCAGCAGGCGCATCAACTCGTCAATTTCTTCATCGGACAGCTCGTCCTGATCCACCAGTTCGCTGATGAGCAGCGCGCTGCGCCCACCGAACGCCTTTTTGAGCACCGATCGCGTCTCCTGCAGCACCGCATCCTTTCTCGGGATCAGCGCGCGGTATTCCATGGGGCTGGTGCCCTGCACCACCTCCGCGCTGCCCTTGGCGCACATGCGCTTGAGAAGCGAGACCACCGTGTGCTTGCTCCATCTCGTCTCCTCCTGCAGCGCCGATGTGATCTCCGCCATCGTCATGCGCTCTTTTTTCCACAGCAGTTCCATGATTTTCCATTCGCTATCCGTGACGATGCGCTTGTCTTCCATGATTCCATCCTCCCATTAATAATTTGTCTAATCACAGGATAGCACACATTAACAATCTTGTCAACACTCATACATACAAAAAGGCGCCCGCTTTGTCGGACGCCCTGTAACGGATTTGTTTCAATCTTCAGGTGGCCTTCTCCCGCACCGTTTGGGGCTCGCGTTCTCCCGCAGGAGTGCGAACGCGGTTTTTCCACATCGCCACCGCCGCCATCCCCGAGGCGCCCAGCGCCAGGTTGGTGCGCTGCGTCATCGTTGCGAACACCCAGCTCGTTATGGCCAAAACCAGGAAACTGTACACCGAACGCCGTTCGTTGGGATGCAGCACCACTACAAGGGAGAAAAACAGATAGGGCGCCACCAGGCCAAGCACCAGCCAGCTGACCGGCGTCAGCCCCAGCAGCACGCCGAAGCTCACCGCCACCGCCTTGCCGCCGGAAAAAGGGTAAAACAGCGCCAGCGCATGGCCCAGCACCGGCGCAATCATCGCAGCCGCGATCCAGTAGGAGCCCTGTGGCAGGCCGGCCATCGCCAGCCGAACGGGAAGATAGCCCTTGAGCATATCGCAGGTCAGGCACAGCAGCCCCACCGGAACGCCGCACAGCTTCATCGCGTTTGCGGTGCCCGGGTTGCCATCGTGAGACAGCGCCACGACATCCACGCCGCACAGCGCCTTTGGAATATGGTAAGAAAACAGGATACCGCCCAATAAAAAACCGAATAAAACGAATAATACCGGAATGAACATGTTTTTTTCACCCTTTCCGATCGGGTAAAGCGCGCTTCAGCCGCGCCGCAGCACCTCGTCTATGATGTCCCGCGCGGCGTATGGATTGATGGTCTGTTTCTGTGCCTGGCACATCGCCTGCCCGGCCAGTCCGTTGCGCATCAGGCTGACGGCGGTGTTTGCAATCTCCTCCGTGCCCTGCGCGCGCAGCGACATGCCGCGCTCCTGGAAGAATGCGGCGTTGCGCGTCTCGCATCCGGGAATGGGGTCGGTATGCACCAGTGGAATGCCGAACACCGCAGCCTCCGTGGAGGACAGCCCGCCCGGCTTGCTCAGCAACACGTCGCTGGCCGCCATGTAAAGGGGCACTTGGTCGGTAAAGCCCACGGCGCGCACGCGCCCGCTGCCGCCAAACCGCTCCTCCAGCTTTTCCTTGAGCTCCTTGTTGCTGCCCGTGAGCACGAGCACCTGTACGTCGGGCCCCGCGGCGCACAGTCGCTCGGGCAGCGGCAGGATATCGCCAAAGCCCATGGAACCCGTCATCAGCAGCGCAACCTTTGCCTCTGGGTCGATGGAAAGCTGTCGCCGCGCCTGCTCGCGGCTCACATGGTCCCGGAACCGCGCCGACGCCGGTATGCCCGTGGGAATGAGCTTTTCCCGCGCGATGCCGCGCTGCGTGTATTCCGGAATCAGGTCCGCGTGCGGCACGAAGAATGCCTCCGCCTCCGTCTCCTCCATGAAGGGGATGCAGGTGTAGTCCGTGGCCACCGCGTACACCCGGTAGCCTCCGCCCAGTTTGCGCGCCGCCCATGTCAGCGCCTCGGCGGGAAACAGGTGCGGGCAGAGCACCGCGTCGTAGCCCTCCTGCCGGATGTAGGCATCCAGCCGACGCGCATAGCGCGCGTTCGCGTAATACACAGGTGAGCGCCGCACATGCCTGCTGACAAATCCGCCAAGCTTGTAGATGCCGCCGAACAGACGCGGCGTGTAGGAAGCGATGTTGATGTAGCCGTTGCTCACCAGCGCCGACGTATGCTCACGCCCGAAGCGCAGCGCATCCTGCATCGAATTGGGTATACCGCGCCGGTCCAGCTCCTCCTTCAGCGCGCGCCCCGCCGCATTGTGCCCTCCGCCTGTATTGCAGGAGAGTATGAGTATCTTCATATTTTCACATTCACCTCCCTTCCATATTCGATCCCCATACTACATATTATATACAAAGGCCCGGCGCAGTAAAGCGCCGGGCGTCAAATTCCACAAATTTTTGTCTCTTTTGTCACACGTTGCGGTTCAAAACCGCCGCGTCACTTGTCCTCGCCCGCGCGGATGCGCGCACGGGAAATCTTGCCCGACACCGTCTTGGGCAGCTCGTCCACGTAGCGCACCACTCTGGGATACTTGTAGGGCGCGGTGAGTCTCTTGACGTACTGCTGCAGCTCCTTCGTCAGCTCCGGCGTGCCCTCGTAGCCCGCGGACAGCACGATGGACGCACAGACCACCTGTCCGCGGATGGGATCGGGCACGGCGGTGATGGCCACCTCGTGCACCGCCGGGTGCGTCAGCAACACGCTTTCAATCTCAAAGGGCCCGATGCGGTAGCCCGAGCACTTGATCACATCGTCATTGCGGCCCACATACCAGTAAAAGCCGTTCTCATCCGCCCAGGCCACGTCGTTGGTGTGGTATACGTCGTCGTAGTTGCGCTCCACCTTGCCGTTCACCCAGTAGCCGCGCAGCAGTCCCGGCGGCACGGTCTTGTGCAGGTTGCGGATGACGATCTCTCCCTCCTGGCCCACGGGGCACTCGTTGCCCTCCTCATCCACAATGGCAATGTCGTACAGCGGGGATGGCTTGCCCAGCGCGCCGGGGCGCGGGTCGGACCAGGCGAAGTTGCCGATGAGCACGCTGCCCTCGGACTGACCAAAGCCCTCGTGGATCACCAGGCCCGTGATGCGCTGGAATTCCTTGGTGATCTCCGCCGCCAGCGCCTCGCCCGCAGTGCCGCAGGAGCGCACCGACATGAAGTCCTCGCGCGTGATGCCCTCCTTCATCATGAAGCGGTACATCGTCGGCGGCACGCAGAAGGTGGTGGGCCTTTCGTTGCGCACCACGTCAATCAGGTTGCGTGCGTTGAACTTGTCAAAGTCGTAGCCCAGCACCGCCGAGCCCGAGATCCACTGGCCGTAGATGCAGCCCCAGCCGAACTTTGCCCAGCCGCTGTCGGAGACCGTCAGGTGCAGACCGCCGTCCTCCACGCGCTGCCAGAACTTGGCCGTCACGATGTGCCCCAGCGGGTAGGTCTGGTCGTGCACCACGAGTTTGGGCATGCCCGTGGTGCCGGAGGTGAAGTAGCACACCAGCACGTCGGTATTGACCAAATCGGGCATGGTGAACTGGGCGGGCGCTTCCTCGATGCCCTTGTCGTAATCCAGCCAGCCCTCCTTGCCGCCCCGCGCCAGCAGAATGTGCCGAAGCGACGGACATTGCGCCACGGAATCCTCCACCTGCTTCTGGCTCCACTGATCGTCGGTTGCGATGATGGCCTTGATCTCGGCGGCATTGACGCGGTAGACGATGTCCTTTGTAGCCAGCTGCACGCTTGCCGGAATGATGACCACGCCCATCCTGTGGCAGGCCACCGCCGTGACCCAATACTGCCAGTTGCGCTTGAGCAGCGTCAGGATGCGATCGCCCTTCTTGAGCCCCAGCGAACTCAGGTAATTCGCCGCCTTCTTGGACAGCTCGGAGATCTCCTTAAAGGTGAACTCCCTGCGTTCGCCGCGGTCGTTGAGCCACACCAGCGCGCGCTTGTGCTCGTCCGCCTCGGCCCAGGCGTCCACGACGTCGCGGGCAAAGTTGAACTTCTCCGGCACGTTCAATTCATAATTTTTCTTAAAGTCCGCGTACGAGTCGAAGCTCGTGCGGGTCAGCAGCTTGCTCAGCAGCATCGTTTTGTCCTCCCATGTTCTAAAAATAAAAGATCTTCGCCCCATTTTCATAGGACGAAGATCTCGCGTTACCACCTATCTTCGCATACATCGTATGCGCGCTCATTCGGCACGGGCGCTTTCCGCCGATGCCGCTCCCTGTTATCGCGGGGAAAGCGTCGCCGCCTACTGGCCCGCATCAGATGCGGGGATTCAGTGCGAAGCTCCGAGACTACTTCGCCGGCGTCCTCACGAGGCGCTTCCACCTTCCGCCTCTCTCTAAGCTTCGGATCCACCGGGTACTCCTTCTCATCACAGCCGAGGTATCAAGTTGTGAATAAATATAGCAAACCCGCGCTGGGTTGTCAAGCCTTTCTTTTCTCGCCAGCGGTATTTTTTTCGCCCCGACCCTCAGAGCTCCACGCAAAAAATTCGCGTCACAGGCAGGTACCCCGCGCTGGTCAGCGTCAGATAGCTTGCCGTGTTGTAGTACCAGCACCCCACCGAGGGGGTCAACCCCTCGTCCAGCACGCACCCGCCATCCTCCATAGCCCAAACCTGCTGATCTTCCCGGGAGGAGATCTCCCGCTCCCACTCGCGATTCGTCAGCTGGATCATTCTGCCGTATTCCTCTCGCGGGATTCGCCGCAGATGCGTGTCGTCGTACGCGGCGGGCCGCACCTCGCGCCCGCCCAGCCGAAAGTTGTATGCCTGCAGTTCAATCTTTTTTCCGCGCAGCAGCGCGCGCTCCAGGCACAGGCTCACCATCGCGCCGTCGCCGCTGACCACAAATGCCTTGTGCGCAGAAAATTGCTCCACCGCCTGCTCCAGCACCGCTTTCGCGTCGCGCAGCCATGTTTCGCGCAAATAAAACGCCGCCAGCAGCCCGTCCCGCTCCGCTGCAAAGCCGCACGGCTCATTCTCTCTCCGAATCATATGCAGATTCGCCCCTGCAATGTGTTCATCGAAAAAGCCGTCCGTGCCGCTGCCCAGCGTGGAAAAATATTCCGTGATCAGCGGCCCGATTTCCGGCATACCGCTTCTTTCAAACGTGTACGTCATCGGTTTCTCCGTTCACCGTATCTTCTGCGGATACCGCGCGCGCTCGCCGCCGATCAGCGGCGGCCGCGTCACCGCCGCGCACAGGTGCGCCTGGCCGATGCGCTTCTGCTCCAGCCGCACGGGCACCGCCACGCGCGCCAGGTGCATGCCGATCAACGTATCGCCGATGTCCAGCCCCGCCTTGGCCACGATGGTTTCCACCAGGCACGGCTCCTCCAGCGCCTGCCAATAGGCCGTGGCCATGGATCCGCCCGCGTGTTCCCAGGGCTGCGCGCACACTTCGGTCAATCCCTTGTCCTCCAGCGCCGCACGGGGCAGCACCAGCGCGCGGTTGAGGTGTTCGCAGCACTGCACCGCCAGCACGCCGCCCCTCTCCTCAACGGGTCCGCGCAGTCCGGCCAGCACCTGCTGCGCCACCTCCAGCGTGCCCGACGAGCCGATGCGCGCCCCCATGATCTCCGAGGTTGAGCAGCCCACCACCACGATCTGGCCTTTTTTCAGTCCTGCGCGCTCCACCAGCTCCTGCATCGCCGCGCGCGCCTGTTCAATCAATTCCCCGCTCATTATAAAAACGCCTCCTCATTCTTCTGTCGTCCCTGAGTATACCACAATCTCCGCGGCCGCGAAACCCCCTCAAACGGTTGACAAAGCCCGCCGCGGGTGCTACACTACTACCCGTAAACCTTTGATGCGGAAGAAATGCGCCGCAGTCAGCGTTTCCCAAGCGAGCCGGGGCAGGTGGAAGCCCGGCGGATGCGCAGGCGCACCTGGGCCGCGGAGGGCAAGGGGAAAGGGTATTTTGCCCGAGTATCTGCGCCGCAGAGCCTGCGTTATGGGCTGGAAGCGTAGCTTTTGCGCTTCTGTATTGAGATGCGCTTGCAAGCGCTTACAAAGGTGGTACCGCAGCATCAAGCCTGATTCTGCCCTTTGCATGGTCGTGCAAGGGCAGTTTTTATTTATCAGTGCAACGACCTGTACCAGGAGGAGACATCAAATGACTGAAATCACCGCCCCTGCAAAGAAAAAGATCATTTTCAGCGGCATCCAGCCCTCCGGCATTCTGACGCTGGGCAACTACATCGGCGCGCTGCGCAACTGGGTCAAGCTTCAGGACGACCCGGAGTACGACTGCATCTATTGCGTGGTGGACCTGCATGCGCTCACCGTGCGCCAGAACCCCGCCGAGCTGCGCCGCCGCTGCGTCGAGACGCTGGCGCTGTTCATCGCCTGCGGCCTGGATCCCGAGAAGAACATCATGTACTGCCAGAGCCACGTCTCCGGCCACAGCGAGCTGGGCTGGCTGCTGGGCTGCTTTACCTACATGGGCGAGCTGCAGCGCATGACGCAGTTCAAGGATAAGTCCGCCAAGCACGCCGACAACATCAACGCCGGCCTGTTCACCTACCCTGTGCTCATGGCTGCGGACATCCTGCTTTACGGCACCGACTTGGTGCCCATCGGCGCGGATCAGAAGCAGCACCTGGAGATCGCCCGGGACATCGCGCTGCGCTTCAACAACATCTACGGCGATGTGTTCACCGTTCCCGAGGCCTATATGGGCAAGGCGGGCGCGCGCATCATGTCCATCACCGACCCCACCCGCAAAATGTCCAAGTCCGATGAGCCCAACTCCTACATCGCCATACTGGATAAGCCTGAAGACATCCGCCGCAAGCTCAAGCGCGCTGTGACCGACTCCGATGGCATCATCCGCTACGACCGGGAAAACAAGCCCGGCGTGTCCAACCTGCTGGACATTCTGGCCGCCATCACCGGCGAGGACACGGACGCCCTCGTCGCCCGTTTCGAGGGCAAGGGCTACGGCGTTCTCAAAGACGAGGTCGCAGAGGCCGTCATCGCCGAGCTCGCCCCCGTTCAGGAGCGCTACTACAAGATACTGGCCGACAAGCCCTTCCTGGAGAAGGTCATGCAGCAAAACGCCGAGCGCGCAGGCAAGATGGCCTTCAAGATGATGTCCAAGGTGCACAAAAAACTCGGCCTCGCCCCGTACAAGCTGTAATCTTCCCAGCACTCTCCTTTCCTGCTGGAGCAAAGAGCGTTTTCTTTCCCCAGTGCGTCCCAAATTCTCCCCTTGCAAAGAAGCAGCTCCGGCCCTCTCCAGAGGCGAAGCTGCTCCTTTATGCAAATTCAATTCTAACTCAGTCCATCATCGACCGAAGCACTGTGCGCACCGCGTCTTCATCCATGCGCGCGCATCGTCCAAAGGCGCTGTCCGGCCGGCCGCCGCCCTTGCCGCCGAGCGCGGTGAGCACGGCTTTGAGCGCATTTCCCGCGTGCACACCGCACTGCGCGCCCGTGCCCAGCGCCGCGTCAAACTGCTCGCCCGCGCAGGCCGCCAGAAAACACACCGCCATCGGATCGCGCCGGGTCACATCGGAAATGCCGTCGCGCAGCTGCGCGCTGTCCGCACCGTTGAGCACGGCAATATAAAGATTTCCCCGCGCGCACTTCTCGGGCTCGATCGCGGCCAGCTTTCCCAGCACCAGCGCCTTTCGCGCCTCGCCAAGCTGGCGCGCCTGCTCCTGCCCCTGCACCCTGAGCCGCTCGACGGAAGCCGCCAGATCCGCGACATTGCAGGAAAACAGCTTAGCCGCCGCGTCCGCCTGGGCAATGCGCAGCGCGGCATACTGCACCGCGCGCAGCCCCGCCACAAAGAAAACGCGCAGGTTGCCATGGCTCTGCTGCCAGGAGAGGATGTGCACCATCTGTACCTGCGCGGTGGAGCGCACATGCGTGCCGCAGCAGGCCACCGCCTCCTCTTTGCCGATGCACACGATGCGAAGCGCCTCGTGCGGGTCGGGCTTTTTGCGCAGCGGCAGTTCGGCCAGCTCCTGCTGTGTGGGAAAGAAGCAGCGCACCGGCTCGTCCCGCGCGATCCATTCGTTGATCTCCCGCTCCACATCGTCGCAGACCTCGCGCGTCAGCCGGAAGCCGCCGTCGTCCACAAGGTCCACATAGGCGTCCTCCCTGCCGATGTGCAGCCCAAGGGAATACGCCTTGAACCGCTCGTAGAGCACATGGGAGATCAGATGCTGACCGGAGTGTTGCTGCGTGTGGTCGCGGCGTCTGGCGACGTCGATGCACCCTGTAACCGTGCCGGAGAGCGGCCTTTCGCTGCGCACAAAGTGCAGAATAGGCGCCTCATCGCCCTCGTGCGTGACGTCCACGACGGGACAGCCGTCCAGCGTGCCCAGATCGCAGGGCTGCCCGCCGCCGGTGGGATAAAACGCCGTGTCGGACAGCGTCACGCAGTACAGGTTCTCCTGCCCCGGCACGGGCTCACAGCCCTGCACCTCGGCGGAAAACCGGGTACATTCGGGATGGGAATGGTACAATGCAATCATATTGGGAACCTCGATGTTCTATATTTTTGAGTCAAATTGTCGCCCTTCAAGCTTCTCAGAAGCAGCAGAACAGCCGGCCGCCGCCGCATAGGCTCATGCACGCCATGCACTGGCAGAGGTTGCACAGCAGGTCGTTGCCGCCGCCCATGGTGCGGGTACGGTTCTGCTGATAGACGCCGCTCATCTGCTCGGCCGCCTGACGATATTCCTCATTGCCCGGCTCCATATTGGCCGCGGTCTGAAAGGCCTGCTGCGCGCGGGAGTACATGCCCTGCCGCATATAGACCAGTCCGGACAGATAAAACCACTCCGCCGTGTGGTTCTGAATGCGGCCCAGCGCCTCGGCCGCCTGCAGAATGAGTCCGCGCCGGATCATCTCGCGGATGTCCTGAAACTGTTCGGAGGACGCATAACCGCCGCCCGTGCGCTGCTGCCCATAGCTGCCATAGGCGGACCCGCCGTACGCGCCGCCATAGCCCGATGCGGAAGGCCCGCCGCCCGAACGCATTCGCTTGATCTCGTCATATGCCGTGTTGATGCGTTTGACCTTTTCCGAAACCTGATCCTGCACCTCCTTGGGCGCGTTGGCATAGCGGTCGGGATGGTATTTCTTGACCAGGTTGCGGTAAGCGGTCTTGATTTCTTCATCGCTGGCGGACGGGGATACGCCCAACTCTTTATATGGATCCATCGTCCAGCCTCCTTCCCTCGGCTACGGCCTCCATCACGCGCGGCATGCCTTCGCCCAATATGTTCTGAATCAACACGTCTGTCTTGCTCGTCTCCAGCAAATCGCAGCACAGCTGCGCCTGGGAAATGCACTGCATCAGCAGCGGCAGCGCCCATTGACAGGCGGCCTTGCGGTCATAGCCCGCGGCGCGCCAGCAATTGTACGCGCCCCGCTTTTCGTCGCGGTCATAGTCGTCCAGCGCGTCGAGCCAGTAAATCCATTTACCGATGTTGTATCCCATAAACCGCAGGGAGGGCTGGCTCTTCTCCGGCATGCCAAACGCAAACAGCTGCGCCAGGAATCGCGAAAACGGCTCCGCCGCATCGTCGGGCTCCGCGCAGCCCGCCTTCTCCAGCCTATCCTGCGCGCGGAGCATTTCGTCCAGCGCGCCGTGCAGTTCCGGATAGGCCGCCGCGACCTTTTTCTCCGCCGGCGACAGCACGGGTGTGAGCAGCAGGCTCGCGCGCTGTCCATCCCGCCGGTCGTCGCGCAGCTTGGCGGCGGAGAGCAGAATGTGCGCGTCCGCGCAAAAGGACACGCTGTCTCCCTGCATCATATTCAGCTTATTGCCCTTGATGGGGCAGCGCAGCGTACACAGCGCGCTGTCCTCCAGCACGCCGTCGCGTACCAGGCACAGGAAGGCCAGGTCGTAGCGCAGCAGCCCGCGGCACACCGGACCCGAGCGCCTGCCCAACGCCTTGCACACGCCGCAATAGTACGACTTGAAGAACGCGTCGTCCTTGATCTTCAGCTCCGGACGGCACGGGCGAACATAGCCGAACACACGCCTTCCCTCCCCCTGCATGTTTTTTCCATTATACCGATTTTAGTTTACATTGTAAATGCGAACTTTCCGCGGATTAACTCAAAAGAATCTGTGAACATCGCTCCTCTCCCCGATTTTACTGTCCCATGTTGCTTTTTTCCTCGTCTTCCGCTATAATACCCCTGTACAAAAAGCGCTATGGAGGGATTCACCATGGAATTGAAGTATAGGACCCACGGCACCTGCTCCCAGCAGATCAATCTGGTCGTGGAAGATGGCATTGTCAAGGATTGTGAATTTATCGGCGGCTGCCGCGGCAATACCCAGGGCGTGGCCGCGCTGGTCAAGGGCATGAAGGTTGAAGACGTCATCGCCCGCTGCGAAGGCATCCAGTGCCGCGGCGGCACCTCCTGCCCCGATCAGCTCGCCAAAGCGCTCAAGTCTATGCTCTGATCCGCTCATTTCAAGGCCGATGCACGCCGCGCATCGGCCTTTTTCAGGAGTTTTGCCATGAAAAAGATGGTTTGTCTCGCGCTTCTGCTCGCGTTGCTGCTCACTGCCTGCGCTGCGCCCCACACGGCGTACGTGGTGCAGCTGACCGCGACGCCGCAGCCCACGCATGTTTCCACCGCAGCACCGACACCCACCCCCGCCGCAACGCCCACCGCCGCGCCCACCGCAACGCCCATGCCCACCTTTCTGCGCACCGTCGCGCCCGCTGCCGATGTCGAACCCTCGCTGCTGCTGAGCAAGTGGGAGGTGTTCCAGGGCGGCAAGAAACTGGACGCGTACCGCCGCTGCGAGCCCCTCGACTTTGGCGCTGGCGCGGACTACGCGCAGGTGGAGGGCGTTGTGACCTTTCGCGGCAGCAATTACCGCGACGGCGGCGCTTACGGCACGGTGGATCTGACCACGCCCAAGCTCACCGTAATGTGGAGCAATAAGATCGGCGCCATCACCAGCACGCGCTCCGGCACCTGGGGCGGCGTGGGCTGGAACGGCCAGCCCGTCATCATCCGCTGGGACGGGCAGACCCGCTCCATCATGAACCTCTACGAGGAGAAAAAGGCGCAGGAGGATCTGACGGAAGTCATCTATGGCACGCTGGACGGCAACATCTATTTTCTGGACCTTGCCGACGGCAGTTTCACCCGCGATCCCATCGATTTCGGCTATCCCATCAAGGGCAGCGTATCCGTTTATCCGGACGGCACGCCCCTTCTGTTCATGGGCGAGGGCATCAACGACAAGGACGGCCATACGCACGCGCAGTCGGGCTGGCGCATCTATTCGCTGCTCGACCAAAGCGAGCTGTTCTTCCTGAATGGCAAGGATGATCTGGAATACCGGCGCCACCGCCTCTTTGACGGCGCCTGCCTGGTGGATGCCGCGCAGGATACCGTGATCGAGTGCGGCGAAAACGGTCTGATCTACTCCATGGAACTCAATACGCAGTACGACAGGGCCGCGGGCACGCTGTCCATCGACCCCGAAGTCACCACCTATCGCTACAAGGGGGACATTGAGGAGTACGGCATCGAAAACGCCCCCACAGCCTACCGCAATTACATGTGGTATGGCGACAACAGCGGCATGCTCACGTGCCTGGACACCACCACGATGACGCCGCTTTGGGTGCGCGACTGCTCGGACGACATCGACGCCTCCACGGTTCTGGAGGAGGACGGGGAAAACCTGTGGCTCTACGTCTCGACGGAGATCGACAAGCAGGGCACGCATGGCACCTGCTACCTGCGCAAGCTTGACGCGCTCACCGGCGAGCTGGTCTGGGAGATTGGGCTGCCCGGCGGCGATTCCGGCCATGAGGCGGGCGCCTACGCCACCCCGGCGCTGGGCAAGGGCGATCTGAAGGGCTTGCTGTTCTACGCCATCGCCAAGACCGACGAATATGGCGGCGGCGTGCTGCTGGGCGTGGACAGCGCCACCGGCGACATCCTTTGGCATGTCAAGCTCAGCCGCTCCTCCTGGTCCTCGCCCACCTGCGTCTACGATGCCGACGGCAATGGCTGGGTGGTGCACGCCGACGGCGGCGGCGTGCTTCGCCTCGTAGACGGCCATACCGGCGAGGTGCTCGCCAAGGCGGATCTGGAGGCAAATGTCGAGGGCTCTCCGGCGATATTCGGCGACATGCTCGTGGTGGGCACGCGCGGTCGCCGCATCTACGGCGTCAAAATCGGCTGACCCATTCATATCGGCGCAAGGGATTCCTCTTCCCCTGCGCCTTTTCTCTTTTCACACGAATACTTAACACATTCTCCCTCAAAACCTTTCGCTTTCCTGCTAAAATGGTTGCGTTATGGTCAAAAAGATGAATTTGGCGCAGGCGATGTGACGCGCCCGCGCAGGAAAGCGAGTCTCATGGAACAAAACATATTTGAATCTCTCCCCCTCTCTTCCGCTGTGCTGCGCGCCGCGCAGGAACTCGGTTATGAATCGCTCACGCCCATACAGGCCAGCGCCATCCCCCTCATTCTCGAGGGCCATGACGTCATCGGCCGCTCCTCCACCGGCACCGGCAAGACCGCCGCTTTCGGCATTCCCGTGGTGGAGCGTGTCAGCCGCATCGTCCCCAATCATCCGCAGGCGCTCATTCTCGCCCCCACGCGCGAGCTCTCGCTGCAGATCAGCGGGGAGATGCGCAAATACGCCCGCTACAAACCCGAGGCTGCGGTCTGTACGGTCTACGGCGGTGATTCCTACACCGCACAGAACGCTGGCCTGCGCGCTTCCTCCATCGTGGTGGGCACGCCGGGCCGCATCATGGACCACATGCGCCGCGGTACCCTGCTGCTGGACGAGCTTGTAACCGTGGTGCTGGACGAGGCCGACGAGATGCTCAATATGGGCTTTGTGGACGATATTCGTCAGATCCTATCCTCCGCGCCCGAACGACGCCAAACGCTGCTCTTCTCCGCCACCATGCCGCCCGCGATTCTGGCTCTTACGCAGGACTTTCAGCATGATCCCAAGCTTGTCGCAGTAGACGGCGGTCAGCGCACGCTGGATACCATCGAGCAGTTCTTCTATCACATCCCGCAGCCGCAAAAAATGCGGGCGCTCAACCTGCTGCTCCAGCGCTACGGCCAGGGCCGCTCGGTGGTGTTCTGCAACACCCGCCGCATGGTGGATGATCTGGTGGAATACCTGACCCAGGCAGGATTTTCCGCCACCGGCCTGCACGGGGAGATGAGCCAGTCCATCCGCACCCGCGTGATGAGCGATTTCAAGATGGGCCGCCTGAGTGTGCTCGTCGCAACAGACGTTGCTGCCCGCGGCATCGACGTAGAGGACGTCCGCGCCGTGTTCAACTACGACATTCCCGACGATAACGAGTATTACATCCATCGCATCGGGCGGACGGGCCGCGCCGGGCGCAAGGGCGAATCGCACACCCTGGCCTGTAATTCCGCGCAGATCCGCCGCATCAAAGAACTGGAGCGCTTTTTGCGCACGCCCATCCGCCGCGCCTATATGCCCTCCAAGGAGGAATTGTTTGCGCTGCGACGCGACGCCGCCAAGCAGCGCGTGCTGGAAAACATGTCCACGCTGGCCTCCGTCAACTGGTCGCCGCTGGTGGAGGAGATGGAGAACGAGGGGCTTGACCTGCGCGCAGTGGCCTGCGCGCTGCTGCAGATGAACGAGGGCGGCAGGGTCATGGAACTGCCCGACGTGACCGATATTGTGCCCACCGCACGGCCTCAGACACCGCCCTCCGGCAGGGCCGCGGCCCCTGCGCGCAGGAAAAATGCGCCTTCCGGCGACATGGTGGCGCTCACCGCGTCCATCGGCCGCAACCAGCGCATCGCCCCCAATTTCATCGTCAGCGCCATCGTCGAAGGGGCGGACGTACCCGCCTCCACCATCGGCAAGATCGATATCTACGCCGACCACACCCGCGTGGAGGTCACGCCCGACAGCGCGCGCCGCATCCTGCAGACCATGCAGCTGGCGCGCATCAAGGGCAATCGCGTGCGCTTTTCACTGGCAAATCCCGCCCCAAAGCGCCCTGCAAAGCCCAACAAAAAGGCAAAAAAATAGGTTGGAAGGCACGGCAAAACCCCCGATGTTTGTGGTACATCGGGGGTTTTGCCGTGCGGCGGGGAATGCGCCGCCAAGGGATTATGCGATAATTCAGCCGCCCGTCTGGCGGCGCACCGTTACTTTTTTCTTCATCAAAACCGGGCTACGCGCGCTTTCTCCCGGCGATGAACGGTATGCCCTTGCCCTGCGGGGCCACCAGCTTCATGCGCACCAGCAGCGGCGTCATCGTGCGGAACACAACGTACATTACAGCCGTCTCTGCCGGCAGCAGAAGTATGTTTTTCACTATGCTTTTGCCCAGATAATAGTAATACGCCTTGCCCATCAGCATGGCGCTCCAGATGGAACCGATGACCACGTTGATGACCAGATTGACCGCCAATCTGCACAAAAAAATGCGCAGTACGGACAGCCTTTGACGATAGAAAAACAGCGCATACGTCACCGATCCCAGCATCGCAGAGAGGGTATATCCGGGGAAAAAACCGCCGCTGGGAGCGATGAAATACCCCAGTATATCCGAGATAAACCCCTCCGCCAGCGCCATCAGCGGCCCATAGATGGACGCGCCCAGCGCCGTGACGGCATAGGTAAAGTACACGCGCAGGTTCTCGCCCACGGGGATGAACACCGTGCCGATGGCGATGCGCAGCGCAATAAACATCGCGCACACCGTCAGCATGCGCACGGAGCCAAAGCTGCCTGCGGCAGCCTTCCAGTAGTCCCGGTCCATTTTGGACATAGAAAAATCCTCCTTTTCGGCATTTCGCTACAAAAAGGAGGCCCTTCGCAGGCTCCATGATGCAGCAGTGGGAAGCAGAGGCTGCACCGCAAGCATGCCGCTTTTCGTCCCCTTGGCCATTCCCCAGCCACGGAGCACTTTACGCGCAGACCCTAACCCTGCCTATTTTGTTTGTACTTCCTATCATACCATGAACGCGCGGGAATTACAATACATTTATGCCCGCTCCCTATGCAGGATCTCGCGTGCGATCTCCCTGCCGCGCCGGGTCGCCGCGATGCCGCCCTGCGCCGTCTCCTTCAGCTCTATGGGCAGCTGGCGTCCCACGCGGGCCATCGCCTCGACGACCTGGTCCGCCGGGATGGGGAAGAGTTGCCCGGACAGCGCCATATCCGCTGCCAGCAGCGCGCCCACCGCCTGCGACGCATTGCGCTGCGCGCAGGGCACCTGCACCAACCCGGCCACTGGATCGCAAACCAGTCCCATGCAATTGACCAGCACGAGGCTGAACGCAGAGAGCATCTGCGCCAGGCTACCGCCGCGCAGCTGTACCGCCGCTGCAGCCGCCATCGCGCCTGCAACGCCGCATTCCGCCTGGCATCCGCCCTCTGCGCCCGCGACCGTTGCGTTCTTCATCACCACCGCGCCAAAGCCAGACGCCGTCAGCAGCGCATCGAGCACCGAGCGGCGCGGCAGCGCATACTGCTCCTGCATGGTCAGCAGCACCGCGGGCAATATGCCGCACGACCCTGCCGTGGGCGCCGCGCAAATGCGCCCCATCGACGCATTCACCTCCGAGCAGGACAGCGCTCGCGCCATCACACGATTGAGAAATGCGCCGCACAGCGTCCGCGCGCCCTGCGCATAGCGCCACTGCGCCTGTGCCAGCCCGTCGATCAGGCCGCCCACCGAGCCCAAAGGGCCGGACAGCGCGCGATTGGCCGCATCCTCCATGATGGTCAGCCGCGCGTCCATCCGGTCATAGACTTCCCTCTCCGTCCGGCCCGTCAGCCGCATCTCGTTTTCCACAAAAAGTTGTACGGGCTCGATTCCCCGCTCCGCACAGAGACGCTCAACGTCCGCAAAGCAGCTGTACATCCAACTTCCCTCCTATACGCTGACGGAGCGCGCAGACAGCACGCCCGGCACGCTGCGAACCTCCCCAAGTACGCCGTCCGGCAGCTCGCCATCCGTCTCGATGACGCAGCAGGCCACCTCGCCCCGCGCCGTGCGCGAGAGCCGCATCACACCGATATTGATGTCATGCGCAGCCAAAATCTGGGATACCTGACTGACCATGCCTTTGCGGTCCTTCTGCACGATGACCAGCGTCGGCGCGTCCGCGGTGACCTCCGCCGGGTATTCCCCGATGCGCGTGATGACGATGCGTCCGCCGCCCAGGCTCGCGCCCACCACGTCCAGCCGGCCGCCGTCGGCGCTGAAAAAGGTCATCTTCACCGCGTTTTCATGGGGAACGTCCAGATCCGCCGTGTAAAAATCGTATTCCAGGCCCGCCGCCTTCGCCATCTCAAAGGAGTCGCGCAGCCGCTCATCCCGCTCGGTCAGGCCCAGCGCCCCGGCCACCAGCGCGCGGTCGGTTCCGTGGCCCCACCCCGTCTTGGCAAAGGAGCCGTGCAGTCCGAAGGATACGCGCACGAAGTCCCCCGCAATCTGCCGGGCTACGCGCGCCAACCGTGCCGCACCCGCTGTATGCGAGGACGAGGGGCCGATCATCACCGGCCCAACCACATCAAAGAGCGACAGCTCCATCTTTCATTCTCCCGCCTTTTCCGGCATCTTCGCCTGCTCAGCCTTTCTTTTTTCCCGCACGCACAGCTGCAGCAGCAGCGACAGCCCCGCGCAGGGCACTGCGCCCAGCATCCCCATTTCCCGCAGCTGCGGTATTGCCATCCATACGATTGCCATCAGCGTGCCCAGCCCCAGGCCGCAATATGCGCCCAATGGGTGTATGGACCGTCCGACAGCGCCCAGCGCCATTCCCGGCGCCAGCACCGCGCCCACAAGACAGGCCCCCAGTGCGAACCACTCCAGCGGCGCTGTGGCGCTCAGTCCCAGCGCAAATGCGGCCAGTCCTGACGCCATCGCCGCGCCCAGCTGTACGCACAGCAAAGGTTTCTCTTGCGTCTGTCCGGACAGACTGGCCACCACATCCCAGCTCACCCATCCGCCCAGTGCGCGCAGTGCATCCTGCGCCGCAAGCAGCAAAGTTGTGACCAGAGCGCCGACGAACAGCGCACCCACCGGCTGCGGCAGCGCCGCGCCCTCCGCCATCTGCATCAGCACGGTTTCTGCAGCGGATACCGTCTCCAGCTGCGCATCCACCGACCGCCCCAGCAGCCCGCTCAACGCCGCCAGCAACGTCAGTACCATTATGGCGATACCCGCCGCAATGCCTCCCCGCCGTGCGCCGGCGTCGGTTTCCGCACCCAGCACGCGCTGCGCGGGCAGCGCAAGGCCCAGCACGCCAATGCCCCACAGCGCATCCGACGCGATGCCCAGCCCCAACTGCACGCCCGTTTCCCGCACCGCAAGGCCGTCCAGCACCGCCGCCTTTGTACCGTCAAACAGCACCACGGCGGCAGCGGGCAGCCCGACGAGCAGCAGCATGAGCATCGCTCCCTGCCAGCGGTCCATCCGCAGCCGCGACTGCGGACCGCACAGCACCGTAAGCAGCAGGCACAACCCCGTGCACGCCGCCAGCGCAATGGTGTAATGCAGCGAAAACACGCCCGCCAGTATGCGCGCCGTCATCGACAGCGCACCGCCCGCCACCAGCAGCGCCTGCATGGCGCTCAGCGCCGCCCACAACACTCGCGCGCCCTTTTGCCGTGCCACGGCTTCCGGCAGCGTCAGCGCCGTGCCGTTCCGCCTGCGCAATGCCGGTGCAAGCACCGCCAGCAGCACCGCATACCCCGCCGCAACGCTCACCGCAATGCCCGCCCGCGCAAACCCACCGCGGTACACTGCGCCCGGGATCACGGCCAGCAGCAGTGGACCCGCGCAGCGCAGCACGGAGCCCATCGCGGTATCCGCCGCCCCGCCGCCCGCGCACAGGTTCTGTGCCATCGCGCGCTCTCTACCCATCCGCGCCAAGCCCAATCCCAGCGCTACCAGCACCATGATCAATATAAAAAGCAGGCTCCAGCCTTCCTGATTCAGCATTTTCTCCGCCCTCTCCGACAGGTTTCGCTTTAGTATACCACACCGCGCGCAAAAAAGAAATTATCTCAGGGTCTCCCGAAAAATTCTCTGTGTCTCACAGGTTCCAATTGCATCTGCGCGCCGAAACTGCTATCATAAAAGCCATCGAACTCCATTCCCGCAGACCAAAACAGGAGGTCCACGCCATGACTCAGCTTTCCAACCTTGGCGTTTCCATTCCCGACATTTTGCTGCCCCAGGGCGTCGATACAGCCAAATGGGCTTGCATCGCCTGCGACCAGTACACTTCTCAGCCCGAAGTATGGCAGGAGACGGAGCGCATCGTGGGCGAAGCGCCCTCCACACTGCGTCTCGTGCTGCCCGAGGTCTGGCTGGACGAGGCAGACGCCCGCATCCCCGCCATTCACGCACGGATGCGGGAATACCTTACCTCCGTCCTCACGCGCACCGTACACGGGTTCATCCTCACTGCGCGGGCCACACAGTCGGGCTGCCGCAAGGGCTTGATGCTGGCCATTGACTTGGAAGAATACGATTATTCCCCCGCCTCACGCTCGCGCGTGCGCGCCACGGAGGGCACCATACTCTCGCGCATCCCGCCGCGCCAGAAGGTCCGTCGCGGCGCGCCGCTGGAAACCCCGCACGTCATGCTGCTCATCGATGACAAACATCGCACCTTGATCGAGCCGCTGTATGAAAAGCTACACGACACCGCGCCCCTGTACGACGCACAGCTGCATCAGGGTATGGGGCATCTGACGGGCTGGGCCGTGCAGGAGGAGGCCGACTTGGCCGCCGCACAGGCCGCTCTGCTCACGCTGGACGCGGCCCGGGGCGACGCGCCTCTGTTCGCAGTGGGCGACGGCAACCACTCTCTGGCCACCGCAAAGGCCTGCTGGGAGGAGCTCAAGCCCTCGCTGGACCCGCAGCGCCGGCTCACCCATCCCGCGCGCTATGCGCTGGTGGAGGTTGTCAACCTCTATGACGACGCGCTGCTCTTCGCCCCCATTCACCGCGTGCTCACCGGCTTAGACCCCGACGCGCTGCGCCCGCTGCTGCGCAAGGCCTGCGACGGTTCCTCCGCCTGCGCAACGCTTGTCACCGCGCAGGGTGAGGAAAGGCTTCCTGGACTGCCTGTGCACGTGCTTCAGCCCGTGCTGGACGATTATCTCGCCGCCCATCCCGCCGCCGGCATCGATTATGTCCACGGCGACGAGGCCGCACGCACGCTGGGTAGGCGCCCGGATGCCTGCGCGCTGCTGCTCACCACGTTGGATAAGCTTTCGCTATTTCCTGCCGTCGCCCGCGGCCCCCTGCCGCGCAAGGCCTTTTCCATGGGGCAGGCCAACGAAAAACGTTGCTATTTCGAGTGCCGCGCGCTGTAACTCCGCCCTTCCCCCCTGTTAACGACGCCGTCCACGCGCGCGTTTCTGCTCTTCCCTCTCTTTGGAGCTGCATTCTCTTCTCGCAGCTCCAAATTTTTCTCAAAAAAATTGAAAAAAGTCCTTGCTTTTTTTCGCAGTATCGTATATAATCATATTCGTTCCTGCGGCGCAGGGTTGCGGGTACGATGCTGATGTAGCTCAGCAGGTAGAGCGCGTCCTTGGTAAGGACGAGGTCACCGGTTCAAATCCGGTCATCAGCTCCATTTGGAAGAACTTCCTCGATGAGGAAGTTCTTTTTTATTCCCATGTTGTCTCCGGAGAAGCTGCTAGATCAAAGAGGGCCCCCGGCGTCGAGCCGGAGACCCCTCTTTTCTGCAGGGTTGTTTTTTTAGACGGGATGCGTAGTGCCATCCAGCACGGTGGAATCGATACCGTTCTCCTTGGCCTGACGGTACTGGAAGAACTTCTCGGCGACCTGCGGGAAGAGGGCGTAGGAGAGCACGTCTTCGTCGGACTTGGCGTACTGGCGGCACTCCTCGCGGTACTTATCCAGCTCGTTGCCGATCAGATCAGCAGGGCGGCAGGTGATGATCTCCTGATCGCCCAGCGCCTTCTTGCGCACGTCCTCATTGACGGGCGCGGGCAGACGGCCGTACTCGCCGCGCAGCAGGCCGCGGCTCTCCTTGGTAAAGGTCTTATAGCGCTGGCCGGAGACGACGTTGAGCACCGCCTGGGTGCCGACGATCTGAGAGGTGGGCGTGACCAGCGGCGGATAACCGAAGTCCTCGCGGACGCGTGGAACCTCCTGAAGCACCTCCATCAGCTTGTCGGAAGCGTTCATCTGCTTGAGCTGGTTCATCAGGTTGCTCAGCATGCCGCCGGGCACCTGGTAGAGCAGCGTGTTGATGTCCACGGACAGCACCTTGGGATCCAGGAAGCCATCGTCCTTGAGGCGCTGGGCCACGGTCTTAAAGTGCTTGGAGATGTCGGTGAGCAGATTGAGGTCCAGGCCAGTGTCGTAGGGCGTGCCGGCCAGGGTGGCGACCAGGGGCTCGGTGGCGGGCTGAGAGGTGCCGTTGCCCAGGGGGGACAGCGCGCAGTCCACGATGTCCACGCCCGCCTCGACGGCCTTGAGATAGACCATGTCGCCGGTACCGGAGGTGTTGTGGGTGTGCAGGTGGATGGGCACCTTGACCTCCGCCTTGAGGGCCTTGACCAGGTCGTAGGCCTCATAGGGCAGCAGCAGGTTCGCCATGTCCTTGATGCAGATGGTCTTTGCGCCCATCTTCTCCAGCTCCTTGGCGAGCTTGACGAAGTATTCGTGCGTGTGCACGGGGCTCTTGGTGTAGCTCAGCGCCACCTCGGGGATGCCGCCGTACTTATTGGTCGCGTCAATTGCGGTCTTCATGTTGCGCGTATCATTGAGCGCGTCGAAGATGCGGATGACGTTGATGCCGTTTTCGATGGACTTCTTGACGAACAGATCCACCACGTCGTCGGCATAGTGCTTATAGCCCAGTATGTTCTGGCCGCGCAGCAGCATCTGCAGCTTGGTGTTGGGGCAGGCCTTGCGCAGCGCGCGCAGACGCTCCCAGGGGTCCTCGTTGAGGAAGCGCAGGCAGCTGTCAAACGTCGCGCCGCCCCAGGCTTCCAAAGAGTAGTAGCCAACTTTATCCAGCTTATCGGCGACGGGCAGCATCTCGTCCAGTCTCATGCGGGTGGCCGCCTGGCTCTGGTGCGCGTCGCGCAGTATGGTTTCGGTGATCTGAACCTTAGCCATGAATACGATCCCTTCCTTTCTTTATGTTACTTCAAGAACATGCTCAGGAACACGCCCGCCGCAACGGCCGAGCCGATAACGCCCGAAACATTGGGGCCCATGGCGTGCATCAGCAGGAAGTTCTTGGGATTTTCGGCCTGGCCCACCTTCTGGGACACGCGCGCCGCCATGGGCACAGCGGATACGCCCGCAGAACCAATCAGGGGATTGACCTTGCCCTTGGTGAAGAGGTACATCAGCTTGCCAAGCAGCACGCCGCCCGCGGTGCCCACCGCAAACGCGAGCAGGCCCATGATGACGATCTTAATGGTGGACCACTGCAGGAAGATCTCCGCGGTAGCCGTAGCGCCGACGGACACGCCCAGCATGATGGTGACGATGTTGCACAGCTCATTGGACACCGTCTTGGTCAGGCGCTCGGTGACGCCGGATTCCTTGAGCAGGTTGCCCAGCATCAGCATGGAGATCAGCGTAGCCGCAGAGGGCAGCAGGAGCGAAACCAGAATCGTGACCACGATGGGGAAGATGATCTTTTCGGTCTTGGACACGGGGCGCAGCTGCTCCATGACGACCTGGCGCTCCTTCTTGGTGGTCAGCAGCTTCATGATCGGGGGCTGGATGACGGGCACCAGCGCCATGTAGGAGTAGGCCGCGACCGCGATCGGGCCCAGCAGCTCAGGGGCGAGCTTAGAGGTGACCAGGATGGCCGTGGGGCCGTCCGCGCC
>DKYK01000019.1:479-1155 GCA_002492415.1 Christensenella sp. UBA7102 | reverse complement strand
CCGTCCGCGCCGCCGATGATGCCCACCGACGCCGCCTGCTCAGGGGTCATGCCCAGGATCAGCGCGCCGAAGAAGGCGAAGAAAATGCCCAGCTGCGCGGCAGCGCCCAACAGGAATGACTTGGGGTTGGCAATCAGCGGGCCGAAGTCGGTCATCGCGCCCACCGCCATGAAGATCAGCGGCGGGTAGATGCCCAGCTTGACGCCCAGATACAGATAGTCGATGAGGCCTGCGGTGCCCACAAAGTTATCCCAGTGGACGTGGCCGCCCTCAAACAGTGCGGAGTGGTACATCTCCGCGCCGGGCAGGTTGGTGATCAGCATGCCGAAGGCGATGGGCAGCAGCAGCAGCGGCTCGTACTTCTTGGCGATGGCCAGGTACAGAAAGATACAGGCCACCAGAATCATGATCCACTGACCGCTCTGGAATACCTCGACGAACTTCATCTCCGAGACGAACTTGGAAATGGTGTCGCCGATGTTCAGATTAAGCAACGTTTCCATCTCTGTGTTTCATCCCTTTCCGCGTAAACGCAACTGAAATGCCTGCGTTCATCCTTACTGGATCGCGCAAAGGGAATCGCCGGAGGCGACGGTAGCGCCCTTGGAAGTGGAAACCGCGACCACGGTACCAGCCTTGGGGGCCAGGATCTCGTTCTCCATCTTCATGGCCTCCA
>DKYK01000019.1:0-194 GCA_002492415.1 Christensenella sp. UBA7102 | reverse complement strand
CTCCATCTTCATGGCCTCGAGGATGAACAGCACGTCGCCCTCCTTGACGGCCTGGCCGTTGGCGACCTTGACGTCGAGAATGGTGCCGGGCATGGGCGCGGTGACGGCCTCGGCGCCGGCGGGCGCGGCGGCAGCAGGAGCCGCAGCGGGCTTGGCGGCGGGAGCGGCGGGGGGGGGGGGCGCCGCGGGGGGGG
>DKYK01000070.1:4136-28532 GCA_002492415.1 Christensenella sp. UBA7102 | reverse complement strand
GGCTGCCCAGCTAGCTGGGCAGCCGCTCTGCTGTATGCGGTCAGGTGTCGTCTTCGTCGGTGCGATAGCAGGCGGTGATTTCGCCGAAATAGAGCGTATGTGCATCGCCGTCGCCGTAACAGCGGGCGCGTGTATCGGCGTCCATCTGGTCCAGAGCCATCTCCGTCACCAGGCGAATGCGACACTCGATATGCAGCGTGCATTGCGCGATGACCGCGCCGGGAACGGACAGCGCCTCCACAGGCGTGATGTGCGCCTCCTGAAATTTGTCTACTTCATTGCCGTGATGCGTACCCACATATGCCAGCGCTTTGTCCAGCCCATTGCCCAGCGGCACGGAAACCGTGAAGCAATCAGCGTCCTGGAGTAAGGCAAAGGTGTAGCGGTTGTGGCGGATGGGGGCGATGAATACCTGCTTGCCCCAGAATTCCGAGATACCGCCCCAGCCGATATTCATGGTGTTGATGCGGCCGGATCGGTCCTTGACGGTAAAGAACACGCCGCCGTGCGCCATCTTGTCCAGCACAGAGGGGGCGAGTTCGTGGATGTGTGCCCATTTCATTGGAAACTCCTCCTTTTGTTTGGGTAATTTGATTTCTTTGTTTACTTGACCGGCGCCGTTGCCCGTTCACGGAAGAGCAGTGAGATGCTCCAAAGGCCAGCCAGGCCCACCAGCGAGTAGATGATGCGCGAGAACAGCGCGGCTTGACCGCCGCACAGCCACGCCACTGCGTCAAACTGGAACAACCCAACCAACAGCCAGTTGATCGCGCCGATGATGACCAGAATCAGGGATACTCGATCCATGCAAAATCTCTCCTTTGTACTGTTTTACAATGGATAGCATGGATTTTGCAGCGTGGAATTATACGTTTGAACCGAAATCGTTGCGCGGATCGGTCGAACGGTGCTTTTCGCGCAGGAATTCAATCTCAAATTTGTCAAAATCAATAGACTCAATAAAATGATCCTGAGTAAAGCTGGTGTGTCCAAAACGTTCGATCTCTTCCGTGTGCTTGTCCAGCCAGATGGGGCGAGGAATGTCCAAACGGTAGCAAATCTCGCTGAGCGCCTCCTGCGTGGCCTGCGCGTCGTCGCCATCTGCCTGAGAGATCACGTCCCGCCAGATGCGGTGTTTTTTGATGAGTTTTCCCCAAAGTCTTGCCATGACGTCCTCTCCTTGCTCACAATCGCTTTTTTCACTATACCGCAATTAATGTCTGCATGCAAGAGGGTTTCATGATACGGAATATAATGCGGGGGATTTCCGTTCCTGTCTTGAAATAGAGCGGCGTTCATCGTATAATGGTATTACAAAAACATACCTTTAGATTAAGGAGGGCTTTTGTAATGGCTGTTACGATTAAGGACATCTACCCGATCTGTACCGCCCCGGAAGGCATTCCTCTGGTCATCGTCAAGGTTGTGACCTCTGAGCCCGGTCTGTACGGCATTGGATGCGCCACCTATACCCAGCGCTGGATGACGGTTGCGCACGCAGTGACCAACTACATGAAGCCGCTGCTGGTGGGGAAGGACGTCACCCGCATTGAGGACATCTGGCAGATGAGCATGGTCAGCGCCTACTGGCGCAATGGCCCTGTGCTCAACAACGCCATCTCCGGCGTGGATGAAGCACTGTGGGACATCAAGGGCAAGATGGCGAATATGCCCGTTTACGACCTGCTGGGCGGCAAGGTGCGCGAGGCTGCGCGCGTCTATCGTCATGCCGACGGCCGTACCCTGGAAGAAGTAGGCGACAAGGTGCAGGCCTTTATGGAAGACGGTGTGCAGGTCATCCGCATCCAGCATGGCGGCTACGGCGGAAATGCCTATGAGCAGGCGCTGGAATCCATGCGGCCCGATGGTGCTTGCACCGGCGCGTACTATGATCCGCTGGGATATCAGCTGAGCGTTACCAAGCTGTTTGATTACATGCGCAACCGCTTTGGCTTCAATGTGGAGTTCTGCCACGACGTGCATGAGCACCTCGATCCCATCGAGTCCGTTCGCCTGGCCAAGGAGCTGGAGCCCTATCGCCTGTTCTTCTACGAGGACAGCCTGGCCCCCGAGCAGAACGAGTGGTTCGAGATCATGCGCCGCCAGACGCATACCCCCATCGCCATGGGCGAGTTGTTCAACAACCCGCGCGAGATCACGCCGTTGATTGCCAACAAGCTCATCGACTACATCCGCTGCCATGTCTCCCAGATCGGCGGCATCACGCCCGCAAAGAAGCTGGCCAATATGGCCGAGGCCTTCTCGGTGCGCACCGCCTGGCACGGCCCGGGAGACACCTCTCCTGTCGGCCACGCCGCGGACATTCATCTGGATGTCTCCAGCTGGAACTTCGGTATTCAGGAGTGGGCGGGCTTCAAGCAGGCCTCTTTGGATGTGTTCCCCGGCTGCCCTGAACTGCGCAAGGGCTATGTGTATCCCAACAGCAATCCTGGCCTGGGCATTGATATCGACGAGGAACTGGCCAAGAAGTTCCCCTGCTCCGAGAAGCTGCCGCAGTGGACCAACTGCCGCCGTCCCGACGGCACCCTCAACCGTCCCTAAGTTTTCAGGTAAGCAAAAGGCTCCGAATGCTTCGGCATTCGGAGCCTTTTGGCGCGTAGAGGCTATTTCCTTGGACAGAACTGTGTGCACAGCTTATCGGTACAGGCGCCGCAGCGCAGCGCACGGTTACTGCCTTCCCAGAATCGTTCGGGATGGCGCAGCAACACCGCTTCCCAGACCACTATCGTCACAACAGACAGCGCCGCAAGGCTCAAACCGAAGAATCCCCGCGAAAAGAGCAGCGGCGAGAACATGAAGAAATGATCCCAGTTATAGATGCGGCAGACTGTGCAGCACCGGCTGCCCATCAGCAGGCGAAAGGGGCAGAAGACCAGCACGCACACCAGATCGCCCACATAAAACAGGAGCGTCAGCATCAGCAACTCGCGGTCGGTAAGCACGCCGCACAGCCGCAACGCGCCCACAATCGCGAGCATCGCGCACCAGAGCGCCATCGTCAGCAGCGCGCGGCGGTTCTTTTCGCGCAAGTACGTGTGCAGCGCCTGCGTGTCCCACTGCCCAGCGGATTGAAAGCGCTGCCGGAACAGCTTCTGCGAACCCAGAGGCACGCCGTGGGGGAGGGGGATGAGTTGCGTGAGCATGCTCAGCACCCAGATGCCCCACAGCACATGCCACAACGACGGCGCGGCAAAGAAATTCCACCCAGAGAGGATGTCAAACACATCGAGTTCGCACAGCCAAAACAGCAGTCCTGCAGCAAGCACCGCGCTGCGGAAGGCCAGCCGCAGAATGTATTGCAGCCGCATCGGGGAAGGCTTGCGGCATTGCCGCATTTTCCAGTTCAGACTATACATGCTCGTTAGGTCTTAACGGGTGAGCTTTTCTACCAGATCCTGCATCAGAGCATCGCGATGGATGCGCCAAACATAACAGGACGGATGGCGCGTAAAGTCGATGCTGTAATGATGGTCGCACTGCGGCAGCGGCGCGGGGATGATGCGGCTTTCCATCAGGCGGTTGTCATCGTTGAGCAGCCAGCCCACCGCCGTCACGTCCCAGATTACGCGGCTCCACACCTTGCCCGCTGCATAGGCGTTCGCGGCTTCTTCGGTGTGCGCCACCAAATAGTCGCACAATGCGTTTTTGCCGCCCAGCCAGTAGCGCAGCTCCGGCCCGGTGGCGTAGAAATGATCCACCACGCCCATGCAGGGCAGCTGCACCACGGGCGCGCCGCAGCCGAACACTACACGCGCAGCGGGCACATCCTGCATCATGTTGAACTCACTCGTCTCGGGCCATTCCAGCGAATGCCCGCCCAGCCATGCGATCACAACGTTATCCGCGATGGAGGGATCCAGCAGCAGAGCGGAGGCCACGTTGGTGATGGCGCCGATGGCCACCACGTACAGAGGCTTTTCCGGGCTGTAGCCCTTGGCCAGACGCACCAGCTCGCGTGCAGCGGGGGAATCCACGGCCGTGTGCTCGTCGGGAAGATAGGTGCGCGAACCTTCGAACACGACGGGGTTCAGATCCTCGCGTTCCGCCAAGTGCAGCAGGTTGAAGATCTCGCGGTAGCTGCGCTCCATGCCGTCCTCGGGAGAGGTCGAGTTGTCGTTGAAGAAGGGCGCTGCGCACAGCGCCTTGACGGTGAGCTTTTCGCCCGACCGCAGCAGATAGGACAATGCGAATTGGTCGTCGATTTCGTTGTAGGTATCGGTGTCCAGCACCACATCGATGGGGCCGACGGGAACTTGAAGGTTCTTCAAAAGCTGTTCTCGGGTCATGAGAGTTACTCCTTTTGTTTTGATGATGGGTTTATGCTCTGTGCGCTTCAATACGGCTCATCAGATAGCGGCCGGTGCGCGCCATAAAGGTGCAGGCGGGCTCAAGCAGCTCGTTGGGCAGATTGAGCAGGAAGTTGTTGGCCTCAAAAGTGAAGTCGCCTGCATAGTCCGTTTCTCCAAGCGCTGCCATGATGTCTTCCCACGGAAGCTTTTCCTGGAAGGGCAATGTATGGCAGTCGCGCACGTAGTTGACATCGTGAAGGTGCAGCGCGTGCAGACGCGGCCCCAGCGCGCGGATGAAGTCGGGAATGTCCCATCCCGTCAGCGCACAGTGCCCCACGTCCAAGCAGGCGGCAAGGCACGGATCGTCCACTGCGTCGATGAGCGCGCAGAATTCGTCCGGCGGCGCGCAGACGCTGTCCACAATGTAATTGCGGTTGGGATCGGTCTGCCACATGTTTTCGGTGCAGACCGTCAGGTTCAGCCGGTGCGCGTGCGGCATCAGCAGCTTGTAGAACGCAACATTCTCATCGAACAGCTGCTGGCGATGCCGGCTGTACTCCAGGTGCTGCTTGGGGTGCACCACGATGTTTTGCACGCCGAGTATGGATGCGACCTCCATTGAACGGATGATACGTTCCACGATCACGGTGTCAAAGGGCTGCGTGCCGCGCGAGGAGGGGAAGGGGGCGTGCGCCTGCGAAAAGCCCACGCCAAGCTCGTTTGCAAGGGAACGCAGCGCTTGCGCGTGCTCCTTCCAGCCATCTGTGCACCAGACGCCCGTTCCCTCCGTCATCTCAAAGAAGGACCAATCGATGGCGTCAAAGCCCGAGCGCGCAAGCATGCGCACACAGCTCTCGTCTCCGATGCGTTTTGTGATCAAATCCGTCTGTGTGACCAGACGCATAACAAATACCTCCCTTTACAGCTGTTTGCCGTACAGCGGGCCCAGCGCAGCGCAGGCGCGATAGTCGGCGCCCTCCAGATCGCTCGTGCCGAAAGCGTCCCACATGCTGGGGCGATAAATCTTGTCCTCGGGCACATTGTGCATGCACACGGGGATGCGCAGCATGGAGGCCAGCGTGATCAGATCCGCGCCAATGTGGCCGTAGCTGAACGCGCCGTGGTTCGCGCCCCAGTGCGCCATTACGGAATAGACGTCGGTGAACGCGCCCTTGCCCGTCAGTCGCGGTGCGAACCAGGTGGTGGGCCAGGTGGGGTCGGTGCGCTGGTCAATGATGTCATGAACGTTCTCGGGCAGCTCGCAGGTGTAGCCCTCGGCGATTTGCAGCACCGGTCCGAGGCCGTCGATCAGGTTCAGGCGGCTCATGGTCACGGGCATGCCGCCACGGCTGACCAGATGCGAAGAATATCCGCCGCCACGGAAATAGAACAGGTCGGCGTAGCAGAACTGCGTGGCGTCCAGGCAGGCCTTGGCATCCTCAGGCGCGAGGTCCCACCACGGCTTGATGACGGGATTGCCCGCTTCGTCCGTGCACGCGCCGCTGGCCTCCAGTGTGACGGAGCCTGAGTTGATCAGGTGGATCATGCCGTGCTCAGCGTAGCCCTCGGGCTTCCAGCCTGTCACGCGCTCGATGGCCTCGGGACTCCAGTAGGTGCGCACGTCGGCAAAGCCCTGCGCTCGACCCGTCACCAGCTTGCCCAGCAGCATTGCCAGGCCGTTGAGATGGTCGTTCTCCGTCGCAACGATCATGGGTTCGCGGATGCCATTCCAGTCAAAGGAGGAGTTGAGCAGCGCCTCCATCATGTCTCCGTTGGGATAGTGGTCGGTCCACTGGCGCTGGCCCTGGAAGCCGCCCGCGATGGCGTTGTGCCCGTTGGATTCCTCCACAAAGCCCATCCCGGCCAGCTTCTTGTTGCCCTGCATCAGGTCGCGCGCAATCATGGTCATCAGGATGCACTTTTCCATGACCTCGGCCTTTTTCTCGTCATCGTGGCGCACGGAATCGGGGTTTTTGTCCCAGCCGATGTGGATGTATTCCTTCACCCATTCCTTGGCCAGCGCGAGCTCCTCGTGGTCGTAGATGCCTTCCTCCCAGCGGCGGGTGAACTCGCACATATCCACCTGCTCCATGCGCAGGCCCAGATACTTTTCCAGAAAGGGCGCGTTCATGATGGAGCCGCCGATGCCCATACTCATGCCGCCCATGCCCAGATAAGCCTTGCCGCGCAGCGTGGCCACCGCAAGGCCGGCGCGCGCAAAGCGCAGCAGCTTTTCCTTCGCGTCCGCGGGGATGCTGCGGTCGTTCGCGTCCTGCACGTCATGGCCGTAGATGGAGAAGGCGGGCAGGCCCTTCTGGTTGTGTGAGGCCAGCGCGGAGGCCAGGTACACAGCGCCGGGGCGCTCAGTGCCGTTAAAGCCCCAGATTGCCTTGGGGCGCAGCGGGTCCATGTCAATGGTTTCGCTGCCATAGCACCAGCAGGGTGTGACGGTGATGGTCAGCCCCACGTTCTCTCTCGCGAATTTGGCGTCGCAGTCCGCGGCCTCCGCAAAACCGCCGATGGTGGTGTCGGAGATCACGCACTCCACGGGCAGCCCGCAGGGATGCCGCAGCTCGCCGGTGATGAGCCGGGCGACAGAGGTTGCCATGGCCATCGTCTGCTCTTCCAGGCTCTCCCGGATGCCCTTGCGGCGACCATCGATGACGGGACGGATGCCTACCTTGGGCAAATCGCCATGCAGCTTGTTTTCAGGCGCGTTCTTTTTGAATGCTTCCATTGATTCTGACCTCCTTATGAATATGGAGAGGAATTCTATGTTTATTGTATGTTAAACAAGGGGAAAGGTCAAGCGGGTGCGGTGAGCTTCGAAGCTTTTTTCCACATAGCGAAACTCCGCTTGACAGCGCAGCCTTCCTGGCGTACCATAGAAGCGCACATTAAAAACAAAAAGGAGTGGCATCGATTTATGATGAACCTTCCCCACATTTCCCCTTATGAGACGCGCTCCGTTTGCCCTGAAAACCTCACCGGCGAGAAGGGGCGCGGCGGCGCGACGCCGCTGGAGCTGGGCACGGCAAGAAATGCCGCGCGCGACCTGGGCACGGGCTGGAAGGTCAACCCTTACCTGCATGTGGAGGCGGGGGAGACGTTGACGCTGGCCAATGTCGCCGGCTCGGGCGTCATACGGCATATCTGGCTCACCCCCACCGGCGACTGGCGCAGTCAGATCCTGCGCATTTACTGGGACGGATGCGACACGCCCTCCGTCGAGTGCCCGTTGGGCGACTTCTTTGCCTGCGGCTGGGGCAGCTATGCGCAGGTGTCCTCGCTGGCCGTCTGCGTCAATCCCGGCTCGGCGTTTAACTGCTACTGGGAGATGCCCTACCGCAAAGGCTTCCGCGTGACGCTGGAGAACCGCGGGCAGAGCCGCGCCACCATCTACTATCAGATCACCTACACGGTTCAGCCCGTTGAGGAGGATGCGGGCTACTTCCATGCGCAGTTCCGCCGCGTCAACCCGCTGCCCTATCAGCAGAACTACACGCTGCTCGAAGGCGTGTCGGGCCGCGGCAGCTATGTGGGCACCTATATGTGCTGGGGCGTGAACAACACCGGCTGGTGGGGAGAAGGGGAGATCAAGTTCTTCCTCGACGGTGACTGCGAGTACCCCACCATCTGCGGCACGGGCACAGAGGATTACTTCTGCGGTTCCTATAATTTTGAAAACCAGGCCACGCACGAGTACCAGACCTTTACGACGCCCCATTCCGGCCTGGCGCAGGTCATCCGCCCGGATGGCGTTTATCGCTCGCAGACGCGCTTCGGCCTGTATCGCTGGCACCTGGCCGATCCCATCTATTTCCAGCAGGACATCCGCGTCACCATCCAGGCGCTGGGCTGGCGGTCGGGCGGAAGGTACCTTCCGCTGCAGGACGACATTGCCTCCGTCGCCTACTACTACCTCGACCATCCCAATCCCATCGTCGCGCCGCTGGGCACGGTGGACGAGCTGGAGATCATCTAACGGCAAAGAGATGATAATGGCCGCAGTTTAGCCCCGTTCTTGCGATTGCGGTCATGGGATTCTCGTCTCCCTGCAAAAGGATAAGGAATAGATTGCGAAACAAAAGGCGCGACCTAAGCGGCCGCACCTTTTGCTCATTTCGCTATCTTACACCCCTATCCGAGACAATGGGGCTGCACTCTATTTGGGCATCAGCCGGGAAAAGCCTTCGCCCATCGTCTCGTTCGCTACGGTCAGCACCACAAATGCGTTGGGATCCTCCTCGTGCACGATCTTTTTGACGGCGTGCACCTCTTTTTTGCTCACTACCGAGAAGATCACGCTGGTGTCGCCGCCTGAATACAGGCCTTTTCCCGACAGCGCCGTCACGCCGCGCTCCAGCTCCGCCATGATGCGCTGCGCGATACGGTCGGACTTGGGGCTGATGATGAAGAACAGGCGCGAGGTCGCGACGCCTTCCTGCAGCATGTCCACGATATAGCTGGTCAAAAACAGCGAGACACCTGCGTACAGCGCATTCTGCGCGCCGAACACAAAGCCGGAGAAAGTCACGATGCACAGCTCGATTACCAGCAGGATGGTGCCAAAGCTCAGGTGTGGGAACAAGCGGTTGATGACCGCGGAGGCGAGGTCCGTGCCGCCGGTGGAGGCGTTGCCCATCAGCACCATCGCAAGGCCGACGCCCAGCAGCGCGCCGCCGACAATGGTAGCCAGCAGAAGATCCTCCGTCATGGCAAAGCTGGGAAGAGAGTCCAGAAACAGCGACAGCAGCAGCATCGCGGCGAGGGAACGCGCGGCAAAGGAGCGCCCCATGCTCTTGTAGCTGATGAGAAATAGCGGAATGTTGATCACAGCGCTCATCAGACCCACCGGCACGCCCCACAGATAGTAGATGATGGTGGCAAGGCCGGTCACGCCGCCCGGCGCAAGCTGATTGGGTACAAAAAAGAAATTGTAGGAGAGCGTCATCAACAGCAACCCCACCACCATCAGCGCATCCTGCTTCATCTCCCGTTTCCAGTCAAACGCTTTCCAGTCGAATTTGATCAAGCGCAATCCCTCCTCATGGTGAAAATGCTTATTCCGGGCCCAGCCCCAGACTCATGCGCATTGCGCGCTCTACTTGCGCCATCAATGCGTCCGGCAGCATGCCCATGCGGCAGATCAGCCGCTGCTTATCCAATGTGCGCACCTGCTCGGCCAGAATCAGGGAATCGCGCGAGAGTCCGGCGATGCCGCGTTCCACTTCGATGTGCGTGGGCAGGCGCGCCTTGCTCAGGCGTGAGGTCACCGCAAGCGCAATGACCGTGGGGGAGTATTTGTTTCCGACGTTGTTCTGTACAATGAGCACCGGCCGCGTACCGCCCTGTTCCGAGCCCAGCACGGGGTCCAGCATAGCCTTATAGAGTTCGCCGCGTAGGATCAACTGCATCATCTCACTGAAGCGGAGGATGGTATCGTGTGCCTCCCTTCAGAAACAGTTTATGCGCGACCATCAGATCCGGACACAGTTTGCCAGGTCCTCAGCCGTCATGGATCCCGTGCTCGCCTGCGTTTCGGCCCGCAGCCCCGCCTGCGCGTGCAGATACGCGCCCAGCCGCGCGGCGTCATAGGCAGAGAGCCCCTGCGCGAGCAGCGCTAGAATTATGCCCGTGAGCGCGTCGCCGCTGCCCGCGGTCGCCATGCCTTGGGTGCCGGTCGTGTTGAAGGTGAGCGCACCGTCCGGCGCAGCGATGACGGTGCATGCGCCCTTGAGCAGCACCACGCAGCCGTGCTCCCGTGCGTAGCATTGCGCATCTGCCACGGGGTCGCGCACAGGACGGCCCAACAACCGCGCCATCTCGCCCGGATGCGGCGTGAGCACGGTCTGTGCGTCCCTGCGCAGTAGCGCCGGCTCTTGGGCCAGGTGAAACAGCCCGTCCGCGTCGATCACCGCGGGAAGGGAGCTGCCCAGCGCAGCCCGCACGGCCGCCGTCCGATCACAGGAGCGTCCCAGACCACAGCCGCAGCCCACCGCGCTTTTTCCTGACAGCGCCGTCTCGATGCGCGCCTGTACGTCGGCAGGAAAGGCGTGCGTCCCGTCCTCGGGCAGCCCCAGGCACATCGCTGCCGGCACGCGATTCTGAATGTGCGGCATCACACTGTCTTCCTGCGCACACACTGTCAGCAGCCCCGCGCCTGCGCGCATGCACGCCGTCGCCGCTAACACCGCAGCGCCCGCCATGCCCCGACTCCCCGCGATGAGCAGCGCGTGGCCGAACTGGTTTTTGTGCGCATCGCGCGGCCTTGCGGGCTTGAGCGCGGCGGCCAGCGCTTCATCCATCACTTCCGCGTCCTGCCATTGCGCCGGAGCGGGGATGCCGATGTCCGCGACGAACAACCTTCCTGTGTGCAGCGCCCCGGGGTAGAGAAAATGCCCGTATTTGGCCCACTGGAAGGTGACGGTCACGTCCGCCGCGACCGCGCAGCCCAGAACGCGCCCCGTGGCGCCGTCGATGCCGGACGGGATGTCCACCGCGTATACAGCTGCGCCGCTTTCGTTGATGCGCTCGATGGCCCGTGCATACACGCCCTCCGGCGCGCGCGACAATCCCGTGCCGAAAATGCCGTCCACGATCACATCATACCGTGAAAAGTCCGTGTCAAGCGACGCCAAGGGCATGTCCAGCTTCAGGCAGATCTCCGCATTGGCGCGCGCATCGCCCTTGAGCGCCTCGACCGGGCACAAGGGCAGCAGCTCCGTCTCAATGCCCCACAGATGCAGCATCCGCGCGCATGCCCACGCGTCGCCGCCATTATTGCCCGCTCCGCAAACGGCGAGCACCCGACGGGGCTGCGCCGCCCGCACTTCCTGCGCGAGGCACAGCGCCGCCCGCTCCATCAACGCCAACCCGCTGATGCCCAGTTCATGAATCGCACGCCCCTCAATGGCGCGCATTCGCTCCGGCGTTACAATATGCATTGCATTGTCCCCCGTTTATTCTACGGCGGCCACAGCCATCGCCATATCCTTTTCGTGGGAAATGGTAATCAGCACCGATAGCGCGCCCAGCCGAGCCAAGCGCATCTGCGCCCCGCGTGACAGAAATGCCTGCGGCGCGCCCGCCTCATCCGTCAGAATCTCAATGTCCTGCATCGTAAAGCCGACAAAGCCCGTACCCAACGCCTTGCTGATCGCCTCTTTGGCCGCCCAGTAGCCCGCCGCGGTCCGTATGCCTTTTTTTTCGATGGAGAGCCGTTCCTGCTCGGTGAATACGCGCTGTGCAAAGCCTTCCTTAGCAAGCGCTGTCTCGATGCGCGCAACCTCTACCAGATCACACCCCAGCCCTTTAAGCATGCGCCGCACCTCCCTGCACCGCGTTGACGATGGCATGCGCCACCGCCTGTACCGCCATCGTCTGCAGGATGACCGGCTCGCATTCATATTCGCCATGGGACACGGCAAACAGCGTGTCTCCATCCGCGACGGTATGCACCGGGCGGATGGCCAGCGCATAGCCGTCGTGCGCCACCGTCGCCAGACGGTTGCACTCGGTCTTGGTCAGCTTGACGTCCGTGGCCACCACGCCGATGGTGGTGTTTGCGCCCATTTGCGCCGCCTGCTGCTGCAACATGCCGCTCAGCGCGCGGTGGAAGGGGAGAGGCGCGCCGGCCAGCGTGCCGCACGCGATGCACGCGCCCGTCTCCGGGTCGTACACGTCGCCCGCCGCGTTGACGGCCACCATTGCCGCCACCGTACCGCCGCCGGGCAGCCTGATGGACGCCGAGCCGATGCCGCTGCGATAGGGGAGCGCGCCGGGCACCATCTTGCCCACCGTCGCGCCCGTGCCTGCGCCGACCTGCCCGAAAACAGGCTTATCCGTGGCGTTTTCCAGCGCCTGACGACCCATTTCGGCGTCGGGCCGTATGGTCGCGCTGCCCACTTTCAGATCGAACAGCACTGCCCCGCAGACGATGGGCACTTTGGCGATGCGCACGTCGTAGCCGATGTTGCGCTCCTCCAGCGCGTGCATCACGCCCGAACAGGCGTCCAGCCCGTAGGCCGACCCGCCCGTCAGCACAATGGCGTTGATGCGGGGCATCATGTTCTCTGACTTGAGCAGGTCCGTCTCCCGCGTGCCGGGAGCCGCGCCGCGCACGTCCACACCTGCCACAAAGCCATCCTCAGCATAGAGCACGGTGCAGCCCGTTCGTGCCTCTTCATTCTGAGCATGCCCCACCCAAAGCCCCTTGATGTCGCAGATCGATCCGCTATACATAGCCCATGACTCCTCTCACCGATACGTCTCCCACGCGCAGCACGTGCAGTTTTTCCGCATCGTCCCGCACGATCAGTTCGCCGTCCTCATTGATGTCCACCGCAGTGCCCGTCAGCGTCGCGCCGCCCGATGCCTGGATGCGCGCCCCCAGCGTGATACAATGCCTGCGGTAGCGCTCCAATAGCGCCGGATAATCGCGGTAACACAGCTCCACTGCGGGCTCGATGCGGTCGAGCACCGCACAGAGCACCTTGGAGCGCGGGGGCGGCTCACCCTCTGTCAGCATCGCCAGCGATGAGGCTTTTTCTCTCAATTCCTCGGGAAAATCCTCGGCTTTTTGCAGCACATTGATGCCGATGCCAGCGGAGATAAAGCGCAGCCGTTCCACGTCTCCGCCCATTTCCAGCAGCATGCCGCACACCTTTTTTCCCGCGATTACAATATCGTTGGGCCATTTGATGCGCGCGGCAAAACCCAGATCGCACAACCCTTCGCTTACGCCCACAGCGATTGCGGGCGTAAGATGCGGCGCCAGGGCGGTGGGCAGCTCGGGCCGCAGCAGAATATTGAAGTAAATGCCCACGTCGGGCGGAGAGACCCAGGTGCGGTTCATGCGCCCGCGTCCTTCGGTTTGCTGCCCGGCAGCGATCACGGTGCCGTCCGGCGCGCCCGCGCTCTCCAGCGCCCGCGCGGACTTGAAGGTGGAGTCCACCACGCTCTCGCACACCATATTGCGCCCCAGCCAGCGCGTGTGCAGATTGGCCATCACGGCGTCGGCGCGCAGCGGGTCGCCCGTGAGCCAGTACCCCCTGCGCGGTGCAGAGTCGATGCCGTAGCCCATCCCTCTGAGTCGCTCGATGCGTTTCCACACCGCAGCGCGCGACATATTCAGTTCCCGGCTGATGGCTTCGCCCGAAACTTCGCCGCCCTGCACCAGCATGCGCAGCAGCGCGCGATCGTTTTCATCGGGCGCATAGGGCGCGCTCACTCGTCCCATTGCAAATCCTCCTCATAGGCGTTCGCCGCGGCGCGCACCGCGTCGTATGCAAAGCCACGCCGCATCACCGCCTGCACCGCCCTGCGCATTGCGTCGGGCCGGACATCATGCTCCAGCTTGCGCTCCAGCAGCGTCCGCGCAGCGGCAACCTGTTCGTCAAAGGGCACGGAGGAAACGGCCTCGTCGATGGTATCCGCGTCCAAACCCAGCGTGCGCATTTTCTGCCGCAGCAGATACTTACCGGCGCTGCCCTTGCGCGTTTCGACGTATCGCCTGGCATATTCTTCGTCATCGATGAGCCTGTATTCCGTCAGCTTTTCCATCACCTGCGCGATGGTGCGCTCATCATGCTCTTTTTTCTGCAGGTATTCTTCCATCTGTTTGGCGGTCCGGGCACGCGTCCCCAGGTAAACCATCGCCTGGTTCATGGCCCGCTCATATTCATCCCGCATGGCGCCGCCTCCTTTAACCCAGTTCTTCCCATAGTATACCACAATTTGCACTGCGGATGAACCCCCTGACGACAAAAAGCGGGCGCTGCACACTTGCATCTGCAGCGCCCGTCTGGTCTATGTTATTGCGCTTCCGATTTTACTTCCTCCTCGGGATAGAGCTTGCTGATTTCAGCCCATTCCACGCGGTGATCGGAGATCTCCTCGATGTAGATATGCAGCCCGGCCACGTCCAGTTCGGGATGGGAGCCGTCCTGAGGGATGGAGGCGAGCTGAGAGAATACCAGCCCGGAGAGCGTGTCGTAATCCTCGTCCAGCGGCAGCGGGGTGTCCAGCGCCTCGGCCAGCGTTGCCAGCTCGCAGATGCCGGATACGCGCCAGAGATTCTCGCTCTGTTTGACGATGGCCTGCTCCACCTGCGGATCATATTCGTCGTAGATGTTGCCCACGATCTCCTCAAGCAGGTCTTCCATCGTCACCAACCCGCTCACGCCGCCGTATTCGTCCACGACGATGGCGATGTGGTTTTTCTTTTGCTGCATGGAGCGGAAAAGCACGTCGGTGCGCACGGTCTCGGGAACGAAGTTGGGCGTATGCAGCATCTGCCGCAACGGTCGGCCGTCGTCCACCGCACGGTAGAGCAGATACTCGCGCGTGCGCAGGATGCCGATCACATCGTCAATGGTCTTATCATACACCGGAATGCGGGACAGGCCCGATTCCCGGATGGTCTGAAGAATTTCTTCGTCGTTGGCGTCGTCGGGCAGCGCCACTACATCGGTTCGGTGGGTCATCACGTCAAAAGCCGTGTGATTATTGAACTCAAATATGTTATCGATCATCTCGCCCTCGGACTCGGTGATGGCGCCTTTTTCTTCGCCGATGTCCGCCATGATGCGGATATCCTGCTCGGTGACCTCGTTGCGTTCAGCGTCCGGATCGATGTGCATCAGCCGCAGCATGCCGTTGGTGGAGACTGTCAGCAGCCAGACCAGCGGCTTTGCGATCACGGCAAAGCCCAGCAATACGTTGCAGACCATTTTTGCCACCGCGTCGGTTTTTTGCATCGCGACGCGTTTGGGAACCAGTTCGCCAAATACCAGGGTGAAGTAGGAAAGAATCACGGTAATTACGATGACACAGACGGAATTGAGGACTTCTGCATCCATCCGCGCAAACGCGGAAAAGCCTGTCAGCCATTGCACCAGAGGCCCTGCGAAGTTATCCGCCGCAAATGCCGAGCCCAGGAAGCCGGCCAGCGTGATGGCGATCTGGATGGTGGACAGAAAGCCGGAGGGAGAGGATACTAACTTGAGCATGCGCACCGCGTTCTTGTCGCCGTCCTCGGCTTGCAGACGCAGTTTGTTCTCGTCCAGGTTGAGTACCGCAATCTCCGCCGCGGCAAAGAATGCGTTGATGGCGATGAGTACAATTTGCAGAATCAGTTGCCCCCATATAGGGTCCACAAGGAATTCCCCCTTTGAAATTCATATTGTGTCCATTATAGCACAAACATAAAAAAATGTAAAAGGCTTTGGAGGGCTTTATGCACAATTAATAAAGGAAAATCGCAATAATATTGAAATATGATTGATGAAATGTTAAATTTATGGTAAAATTAGACGCGAGGAGGAGGCGAACTCAAATGGGCATATAGAAGATGATGAATAAACTGCTGGCCCTGATCCTATCGTTAAGCTTAGTGTTCATTGGTTCTGTGGTACGTGTGGACGCAGTGGAAGAGTCTGTAAATGAAATTTGCGGAAAATGCGGCAATGGATTCATCACTTATTATTGTGCGGGAGACGCATATGTATGGGACACGTCTACTCATACTAAAAATGGCGTAACTTGTACGATCAAGGGATACAAATGCCAGACGAGAAGCCGGTGTGATTATTGCAATCGAGACTTGTATGAAGGCACCCACTTTTGCTATGAGATTCATTCCGGCTGTGGCCTGGGCGTATGGAACTATTGCACACTTCAGACGAGCGTTCCGACACCAGATGGTAGGATCATGTGTTGCGAACATGAGCATGGATTCAACGAGTAACTGTCGGTGTGCTTGTGTGAGCGTGACAGCTGTTGGTGCAAGAGAGGAGAGGAAGAAGTGAAAAGGATATGGAACCCTGTTCTTGTACTACTGATGGTCGCGCTGCTTGCGGGATGCGCGAAAGGCCCTCAAGCCGTGACCAATGAGACTGCCATCACATGGCGTGGGCGTGGTACGAACGCCATTCCTTCTGTCCTGATGAATGGAGACACACTCTACTATATTGCTGCCGACGAAAATAGGCCGAGCATGCAGTATCTGATGAGACGGCAGGCCGGACAGACGGCAATCAACTGCTCGGCGAAGGACTGCGAACACGATGCCTGGGACTGCCCTGCCGCCGTTTGGAACGACTCTGTCGGTTTGATGCAATACGGGGAATTCCTCTATGCGCGCTCAGTCGGCGCGGGCGCTGTGGTCAGGTATGACCTTTCCGGCACGGTGCGTGAGGAGATATTGCCAAGAGAAGAGAAAGTGGAAGCCTTTGCCATTGGAGAGGAGACTTTGTGGGCGGTTGCGCAGCCTGTGGAAGGCGGCTTTGCCCTGCTTGTCCTTCCGCTTGACAATCCAGATGCGCAACCGGGCCGCATTCTATTTGCGGATGACACAGAAGTAATCGGCATGGACGATGCGCTCTATCAAAGCGGAGCGCTGTGGGTCAGCCAATCGGTGCGCACGGATGGCAAGGTCGGCATGCGCATTGCCCGCATAGACCCTGAGAAGCAGAAGATGGAGACTGTCGTACTCTCCGCGGCGGACAGCGTCGTGTCGCTTAGCTCCGGCGTGCTCGCCTATAACGCATCGACCGAAGAAGGCTATCAGGTATGCCTGCTCGATCTCGCATCCGGGGAGACAATGCGCCTGCGAACAGGCAGCGCGCCTTGGGATGTGATTGCGACGGAATCCGGCTTTGCACTGGATAACCGGTTGCAGCAGGGTGAGCCGCGCACGGTTGTGTGGATCACCACGGCGGGGGAGACATTGGGCAGTACGGCGCTCGATAAAACGCTGGAACCCTGTTCGGGCGCAATGGGCGACGATTTGGTGTATGTAAGCGCGACAAAGCCAGGTGAGATCACTTTCGTCCCATGCGCGCAGGAAAAGGATTGATTCTTCTGAAAAACGACCGCGGTCGCCAATGAGAATGGCTTCATGGGCGACCGCGGTCGTCTATTCAACGCAGATCCGCGCAGCACCTTACAGTGAGCATATCCGGAGCCGTTGGACCATTGAGGAAAGGTAAGAGGGCAGCATCGGCATTGAGCGTCTACAGCATAAAAGCGATTGTCGAAAAGGGGTTTGTTTTGACAGACGCACTGTACGGGAGTACAATAGCTGTGATAAAACGCAGGGGAGGGTGTGTTTGAATGGAACGCATCGAGGAAAAGGTTACGCAGAAACAGAGAAAGTTTGACGGCGTGGTCATCGACGTGGAGCACTGGCAGGTGCAGCTGCCCGATGGCTACTCCGCGCTGCGCGAAGTGGTGCTGCACAAGGGCGCGTCGGCGGTCATCCCTCTGGATGACAAGGGTCGCGTTGCAATGGTGAAGCAATACCGCACGCCCATTGAGCGGGTGACGCTGGAAATTCCGGCGGGGAAGCTGGACTTTGTAGGCGAGGATCCCCTCGCCTGCGCACAGCGCGAACTGCGCGAGGAGACCGGCCTGTGCGCGAGTAAGTGGCGCAAGCTGGTGGCGCTGCGCACGACGCCGGGCTTTTGCAATGAAACCATTCATATGTACTTGGCGCAGGACCTGTCGCAGGGCGTCCAGGAGTTGGATGAGGATGAATTCCTCAACGTGGAGTGGATGCCCATCGGCGACGTGGTGGCAATGATCCTTGCGGGCAAAATCGAGGACAGCAAGACCATTGCCGCCGTGATGATGGCCTGGGAAATCCTGCGCAGAGAACAGGCGTAGAGAGGGCGAGCGCTTTTTCTGCGCCCGAAAGGAGGAGCGCAGTATGCGCGTGGAGGATTTGCGCGGAAACTGGCATTTGATGGGGAAGATCCGGGGCGCGGCGCAGCCGGATGTGCGGGGCGAGTGCGCGCTGCCCTTCGCGCTGCGCGACTGGGCGCCTGCCTGCGGGCGGGACGGGCTGTTTCTGCGCGGCTGGGAGTTGTGCCGCACGCTCTGCCGGCCGGAAGAGCCGCCGCACAGCCACGCCGAGCGCACACTGCTGACGCTGGATGGCGTGTGCGGCGAGGGAGAACTGTTGCTGGACGGACAGGTGAAGTGTGCGCTGCAGCCGCACGTGGAAGTGGATGTCTCCGAGGCGCTCCGGCAAGGCGAGACACTGCTGACGCTGCGCTTCTTCCCAAGCGTTCCACGCCTATACCCTGGTGAACACGGGAGGGATCTGCCGGTGGAAACGCGACTGTTCAGCGCGCGGATCCGAAATGTGTACTTATTGCGCATCGATCGGGTGCAGGCGGAGCGGGAAGGCGTGCGGATCGGTCTGTATGCGTACGGCGCGGGAAAGATTCGCTTATGTCTGCGGCTGCTGCGCGGCGATCAGCTGCTGTGGTCGGAGAACACGGAGATGCGCGTGTGTGTCGGGGGACAGGAGGTGCTGCGCCCCGTGCCGGACTTGGGCGCGGAGGGCGCGGTGCTGCGCGTGCGCGTCGACATGGGCGGCGAGGGGTGCGATGAATGTGAAGCCGCCTATCTGCAACCCAGAAGCACAGCGCGCGCCGCGGCGCATTGGAGCGCGCTGCCCAACGAAGCACAGCTGCGCGGATTGCGAGAAGTGGGCTTTGAGGGCATCGTGCTGCACGGGTACGCGCACGAGGGCATCCAAATGCTGTGCGCACAGCTGGGACTGCAGCTGGAGCAGGCGGGGCCGGAGCTGGCGCTGCATCCGCTGCTGCGGCCCGGCGCCCAGCTGCAGCCCGCGCAGGAGGGGCAGTGCCTGAGCGCGCCGCTCAAAGACGAGGGAGAGCAGTTCATACACGCAGAAAAGCTGCGTCAGGCGACGCTGCGCACGCGCATTGCGGGACGGTCGGTACAGATGCTGGCCCAAGGGCGGCAGCGCGACGCGCAAGACGGTTTGTTCGATGCAGACGGCGAACCTCGGCAGGCGCTCTACGCGCTCAAGGATGCGCTGGGGCGCATCGCGGTGTGCGCAGAAACGGAGCACATGCTTTATTATCCCTTCGCTCCCTTCGACGCGCGGATTGTGCTGCTGTGCGATGCACCCGACGGCGAGGCGGCGGTGGTGCGCGCGCGGCTGACACTGTGGGATGGAACCGAGATTGCGAGCCGCAGCTTTGCGCTGTGCGCAGACCGGCGTGTAGTGGAGGTGGGACAACTGTGCGCGCAGCTGCCCTGGGCGCGTCTGGAGGGGCTTGTGCTGCGCCTGCAGTGCTGGAAGGGCGGAATTCTTGTGGCGCAAAGCCACGCCTGGTACCCTTGCGCGGGGGAGAGCGGCGGAGCGCGCCCTTACCCGAAGGCGGAGCTTGCAATGCGCGAGGCGGAAGGCGCGCGGGCGCTGTGCAATGAAGGGGAAGCGGCGGCCGTGGGTGTGACGGTGCTGCAAGATGGAAAGCCATTGCTGTGCTGGGGCGTGCTGCTGCCGGGCGAGCGCGTGGATCTTGCAGCGGAGGGCGATGTCGTGGTACAATATGGAAATTCGGACAGGGAGGGCGATGATCCCGATGTTGAGCAGCGGATTTTACGAGGTATTTTCCCCGATCACGACGCCGCGGCTGCTGATTCGCAAGCTGGGAATCGGTGATGCGGAAGACATATATGCCGTCAGCTGCAATCCTGCGGTGAGTCGGTTCGTGCTGTGGGAGACGCATCGCTCCATTGCGGATTCCCGCAGTATGATTCGCGGCGTGCTGCGCTCCTATCGCGCGCAGGAGCCCGCGGCGCTGGCCATTGTGCTGCGCGAGACGGGGCGCGTGGTCGGCACCATCGGCTTTCTATGGATCGACCGGGAACACAATACGGCGGAGATCGGCTACTCGCTGGCGGAGGAGCTGTGGAACCACGGACTGATGACAGAAGCGTTGCGTGCGATGCTGCGCTTTGGCTTTGAAACCCTGCATCTCAACCGAATCGAGGCGCAGTTCGACGTGCGCAATGCGGCGTCGGGCCAGGTGATGCACAAAGCGGGTATGCGCAAAGAGGGCGTGCTGCGGCAGCGTTTGTACAACAAGGGCGAGTACATTGACGTGGAGCTCTGGGCGGTGCTTGCAAGCGATTTTGAACCATAACGCCCGTTTCAAAAGCAAAAGCGGATTTATATTATTTGCAAGCGAAGGCGACCTCTATGAAAAAAGGAATCCATATTCTGTATTACATTACGGTTGTAATGAGCGCGCTGGTGGGATTGTGGCACTTTTTCGTGCCATGGATGTTTCAGTGGCACGAATATCTGCCGACACAATATGAGAACCTTATCGTCGGAATCGACTATACGAATTATTGCTTTTCTTTCTTGCTGTTTGGGTTAAGTGTTCTGCTGCTCCTTCTGGGCAAGAGAGCGCTCCATTTCAACGGAGAGGTTGTCTACTTTTATTGTTTTCTCACTGCGGTTTGGCTGTTCCGTGCTTGCCTTTCAACCTTCATCGAGCCCTGGCCGCTCGAACCCATACCTGCGGCGGCAGTCGGGCGGCTGATCGCTTCGGATCTCCTTGCGCTGCTCATGATGGTCGTGAGCGTGTGCCTGATCAGAGCGCTGAAGAAAAGGGCATAGATTCCGATACGGAATCCTGGAATTGTCCAATATAAATGTATTACTTAATGGAAAAACAGCACAGAAGCAAAGTCATATCAGAGAAGAAACGCCGAAGATCATACGGATTTGCTCTTTCCCAAAATCCAGCCAAAGAGCAGACCCAACAGAAAGGCGGTCAGGAACTGCGCGAGCATTTCCGTCAATGAAAATGCGCCATCGCAACGCCAATGGATCCAATACACGGGAACATGCACTGCGGCAAAAAAACAAGCTCGAAGCCCGAATCCGCGATAGACCGATTCCTCGACAAACCCTATGACCAGAAACTTGGAAAACTCCTGCAAAAGAATGATTTCGGGGTTCAGCCACCAGCCTTTGTGCATGAAAAACACGCCGCACACTATATAAATGATAATGAGTGAAACCACTGTTAAAAAAATTACAAGTGAAAATGAAATCCGGACAGATCCTTTGACGAAAAAACTTTTTGTCCTCTCTTTAAAATCAAGGGCAGGAAGGGCAGCGCCTAGATCAATCTTCCTATGATTTCATAAAATGCGCCGAATATCCCCATGCGCCAGACAGAGTATCGCCCAAAACAATATGGATAGGGTTAGAGATGCGCAGACAACCAGTCTGCCCTTTTTCAACGCGGGTGCACTTCCTCTCAAACCATTTCATTCTCTCAAAACCATCGTTTAAGAGAAGGATTCAGCAGCGGGAATACTGACCTCAGGGAGAGAGTAAAAAGCAGCTGAGCCTCAATGGAAACGGTAGTGCCCGATCTCTCCCGCTGGAGGTCATTTTTTTTGCAGACGCGTAAGGCGGGCGCGGAGCTGCGCGCGGCGGTGAAGCGTGGCGGGCTTATCCGCGGCATAGCGGCCGTCGGCGGTAAAGACGAGGACGTCGCCCTCGACGGCATCGGGAGAGAGAAGGGCGCGGTCTACGATAAAGATGCCCTGCTCCCCCTCAAGGAAGGCACGGTCCTCCTCGAAACGGTCGAGTATCAGCATGAAAGGAACCTCCTTTTGCTCGTTATGAGTTGATTGTACCGCAGATGGCAGAGCGATGCAACACAAGGCGGCGTTTTCGCGTTTTACTATCTGAGCAAAGATGGCATAAATGCTTTGCTTCTTTTTGATACATGGTTTATAATGATAGGGGAAAAGAAGTTACACGAACGACGGTTGCGGGGTGGAGTGCGAATGGATAGAATTTGGTCCGAGCTTCAGGTTTTTTGGGCCAACGCAGTGGAGAGGCTGACGATCAACGACGTGATTGACATCGTCATTGTTGCCGTTATGCTGTACAATCTGCTGCTGCTGACCAGAGAAACGCGCGCCAATCAGGTCTTAAAGGGCGTGGGCATCATCGTGGTGGCCTATTGGGTCTCCGAACTGCTCAAGCTGCAGGCCTTCCATTGGATCATGGGTTATATCATGGAGGCGGGCGCAGTGGTGCTGGTGGTGTTATTCCAGCCGGAACTGCGGCGCGCGCTGGAGAAGATCGGCCGCAAGACCGGACTGGTGGACATGGTGCACCACCAGGAGAACGCCGACGAGGTGGATCGCATGATCGAGGAGATCATCCGCGCGATGGAGAACCTCTCGCGCCGCAAGGTCGGGGCGCTGATCGTCGTGGAGCACAAGACCGCGCTGGGCGATGTGATCGAGACGGGCAATCCGCTGGATTCCATCGTATCGGCAGCTCTGCTGGAGAATATATTTGAGCCAAACACCCCTTTGCATGATGGCGCGCTCATCATCCGGGGCACGCGCATCATCGCCGCCGGATGCTTTTTGCAGCTGACGGAGGAAAATTCCATCTCCAAGCAACTGGGCACGCGCCATCGGGCAGCCATCGGCGTGACGGAGCAGACCGATGCCACCTCGCTGATCGTATCCGAGGAGACGGGCATCATGTCTATGGCGCGGAGCGGGAAGCTCACGCGGCACATGGATGCGCAGTCGCTGCGCACGGTGCTGCATGAGATATACGACCCGGAAAAGGATACCGTCACCGGCGTCATCACCCCGATGATCAACAGGTGGAGGGGTAGGAAATGAGCGAACAGAGAAATGAGCGTAAAAAAAAGCGTGCGCAAAAAAAAGCGGAGCTGGAGCAGAAAATGTCCAAAGTGCCGGTGGTGCGCAGGCTGTTTCACAATACCGGCCTGAAGGTCGTATCGCTGGTATTTGCCATCATACTGTGGGGCATGGTCATGTCGCAGACCAACCCGCCGCGCGTCAAGATGGTGTACGACGTGCCGGTGGAGCTGACGGGGCTGGAAACGCTTAACGGCAGGGGGCTGTCGCTGGCCACTGAGGCGGAGGAATTGCCCGCCACCGTGGACGTGCGCCTTGAAGTGCCCATGGACGACCTTTCCCGCGTCTCGCAGGAAAACGTCAGCGCGGTGCTTGACCTGTCCCGCGTGATGACGACGGGCCAGCATGAATTGTCTGTCGATCTTCGCACAACCTATGGGTCAGTAACCTCTGCAACCGTAAGCAGGGTCAATGTGGAAATCGAGAGCCTGACCACCTCTATCGTGCCGGTGCAGGTGAGCACCACAGGCGCGCTGAACGAGAACCTTCGCATGGGCAAGGTCGTGGCCACGCCCGCGCAGTTCCAGATCACCGGGCCCGAAACCGACGTCAACCGCGTGGTGGGCGCCGTGGTCGAGGTGGATCTGAGCACGCTGACGGGCGATCTGAACCGCTCGATGGTCTACACGCTGGTGGACGAGAACTATGAGCCCGTGCAGTCCGTCAACATCACCTCCATCATCGGCAATTCCGTGTCGGTTTCCGTACCGGTCTACCCCATCAAAGAGGTGGCCATCGCGTACGAAACCTCTACCACGGGGCTGCTCAAGGAGGGCTTCTACGTAGAGGAGATTACCGTTGCGCCAAAGACAGTGCGCGTGGCCGCGCCGCAGGCCGTGCTGGACGAAATCGACAGCATCCCTGTTTCCACGATTGATCTGGAGGGCGTGAGCGAATCCTTTACTTCGACGGTTCCGTTGAAAAAGAGCGCGGACATCGTGTGGACGGATGTCAACGAGGCGGATGTGCTGGTGCGAGTCAAGGAGGAAGAGGCCACCAAAACCTTCAGCGGCATACAAGTCAGCTACCGAAACCTGGCGGCGGGCTATCAAGTTGAGATGTACAACGCGACGGTGGACATCGAGGTGACCATGGCCAAGTCCAAGCTGGAGGCGCTGAGCAACGAGGACATCCGGATCTATGTGGACCTTGCGGGCATGGGCCAGACGTCTGACACCACCGCGCCGCTGCAGGTCAGCATCAAAACCGACGCGCCCTCGAGCGTCTACCAGCTGAGCACCGAGAAGATCGTGATCCGCATTGACAAAGCCTCCTGAGGAGGGATGGATGATTGCTGAATCTTGAAACCATATTGGGTTCCGGCGATGCACTGCTGCCCAGCGAAGGGTTTTGGGGCTTTTTGCTGGATCACTGGATGATTGTGGGCGTCGTGGCGATGGTCGTGGGGTTTCTCATCGATCAGGCGCTCTATATGGTGCGCTATCGCCCGCAGGATAGCTGGCGCGCGGCCTATTTTGCCTTTCGCCGTTTTTTGACGGAACGCTTCGGTGTAAAGCCCGCTGAGGAACCTCTAGAGCCGGAGGCGCAC
>DKYK01000070.1:0-3883 GCA_002492415.1 Christensenella sp. UBA7102 | reverse complement strand
TAAACCTCTAGAGCCGGAGGCGCACAACCCGCTGGAGCACTCGGGCATGACGGAGCGCAGGGAGGAGCCGGAGCGATCCCAGCCCGCTCCCTCTCGCGCACAGCAGCGGGAGCGGGTTCCGCTGCGTGACGAGGAGGGAACAGCGCTTGCTCCTCCGCAGCGCCCGCACAGCGCGCCTGTCCGGCAAAAGCAGGCCGGGCAGCCCGCGATCCGCAGAGGCGGCGCGCAGTATTCGCCGCGGCCTGCGCACGCTCAGGAGGACGGCGATGAACCGCTGGTGGTGCGCGCTGCACATATTCCTCCCCCGGTGAGCGCGGAGCCCATTACGAAAAATGGAAACGACAGAACGGAGAAAACCATAGATGGATAAAAACCGATTTGAGCACCTGCCGGATGCACGCATACTCGTGCTGGTGGGCAATTATGGCAGCGGAAAAACCGAGATCTCGCTGAATTTGGCACTGAAATATGCACAGCGCGGCGAGCAGGTGACACTGGTAGATCTGGATATTGTAAATCCTTATTTCCGTTCCTCGGAGCGTACACAGCTGCTGGAGGCGCATGGCATCCGGGTTTACGCACCTTCCTTTGCCATGTCCACCGTAGATGTGCCCAGCCTGCCCGCCGACATTCAGGCGGTGTTTGCCGACAAGAGCCGCCGCGTGATCTTCGATGTGGGCGGCGACGATACGGGCGCAGCGGCGCTGGGGCAGTACAAGCCCTACTTTGATCAGGACGACGTACAGATGCTGTTCGTGGTCAACGCGTTCCGCCCGCTCTCCGGAGATGCGGACTCGGTGTGCGACCTGATGCACCGCGTCTCGGCCCGCGCCCGCTTGACGCCGGCAGCGATGATCAACAACGCGAACGTCGCTTGGGAAACGGGCCGCGCGGAACTGGAGCGCGGCGAGGAACTGCTTGCCGAGGTGTCCGCGCGCATGAACATACCCGTAAGTTACCTTTGCGCCAAGGCAGACGTCATGACGCAGCTTCCCGATAACCTCTCTGGGGAACGCATCGCCCTAGATATCCTGATGCGTCCGGAGTGGCTATAAAACCACCTCGAAGGAAAAAGGAGGGACCCGTTTCATGTGGCTGAATCATGATACGATGCGGCTGGATCTCAGCTGCGCACTCTGTGCCCGTGCCTGACGGACGGCGGCGCGCAGAGAAACCGATGTGAACGTACGTCTGTCGCGCATGGGGAATGGATTCCATTAAAATAAGGAGTGCATCTTCATGCAGAACGGAATACAGAACGAAAAAACCTTCAAAACCTTTATCGCCTTCTGGTTGACGCAGGCGGTATCGCAGCTGGGCAGCGCAATGACGAGTTATGCGCTGGTGCTGTGGGTGTATGCGCAGACGGGCGCGGCGCTGTCCGTGTCGCTGCTGACGCTGTGTACCTACGTTCCCTACATATTGGTCAGCGTGTTTGCAGGCGGCTTTGTGGATGCGCACTTCAAAAAGCGTATTATGCTCGTCTGCGACAGCGTCGCGTTTCTGTGCACGGTCTCTGTGGCCGCAGCGCTGTTGGCGGGACGGCTGACCGTGGGACACATCCTCGTTGTGAATACCATCGTGGGCTTTATGAACGCGTTCCAGCAGCCCGCGTCCGCCGTGGTCAACGGCCTGCTCGTACCGAAGGATAAACTGACGCGCATGGCGGGGCTGCAGTCCATCTCTGGATCGCTGGTGGGCATCTTCACGCCCATCCTTGCGGCGTTTCTGATGTCGCTCTTCGGCATCGGCGTGGTGCTCGTGGTGGACGGTGTGTCCTTCCTGCTCGCGGCGGGAACGCTCGCATTCTTCATCCGCGTGCCCGAACGGGCGGAGGATCTGAAGCGGACGGAGAAGAGTGCGCCCTTTGCGGGGCTGCGGGACGGCATTCGCTTCCTGCGCGGCGACCACGCGGTGCTGACGATGATTCTGGTGCTGGCCGTGATGAATTTCTTCTCGCGCATCACCTACGAAAATATACTCTCTCCCATGATCCTTTCAAGAAGCGGCAGCCAGCGCGTGCTGGGGCTGATTTCCGGCGTGATGGGCGCGGCGGGCGTTGTGGGCGGCGTGATCGCGACCAGGCTGCCCGAACCCAAGCGGTGCGCGGCGCGCATCTGCGGCATGGGGCTTGTGTCTTTCCTGCTGGGAGATTTCCTGATGGCGATGGGCCGCACGCCTGCGGTGTGGGTGATCGCGGCCATCGGCGGCAATCTGCCCATCCCGATCCTCGACTCGGGTTATCAGTACCTGTTCTACACGCGTGTGCCGCGGGAAATACAGGGCCGCGTGTTTGCGGTGCGCAATCTGATCCAGTATTCCTCCATTCCGGTGGGTCTGCTGCTGGGCGGCGTGTTTGCGGATTACGTGTTTGAGCCAATGATGGCGGGCAGCAGCGGCCTTGCCCAGGCGCTGCATCACGTTGTGGGTACGGGCGCGGGTAGCGGCATGGCCGTGATGTTCCTCGCGACCGGAGCTCTGGGCGTGCTCACCTGTGTGTTGGGCTGCTTTTCCATGAAAAAGGCGTTGAAGTAAAGAATTCGCCCTTCGTCCATGTATTCGGACGAGGGGCGAAACCATTTACAAATCGCCTTTTGCCAGTAAATTGTCTTTGCCCATGCCGCAGACATAAGGATTGGAGTCAAATTTGTAGCAAACATCTAAAAAATCCGACCGTTGTTTTGAATCATTCATGATCTTTACAAGGATCTCATGCGGGATGGTTCTCGCATAGGCGCCGGGCCCCGCCATTTTAATGTTTTTCATACCAAAGCTACGGAGCAAACCTTCCAATTCATTTGGCATGAAAGCATAGGTGATACACCACGGCGCGCCACCTTTTTCATATTCTGCGATTTCGTATTCGCCTCCCATGACGCCATCTGCCATCAGCTGTTCGATATTGCTTTTATTAAAATGAAAAGTATCGATTGCATTTTGTCTGTTTGATACACACCATTGTACAAAAGGGTCCTCAGAATGCTCATTCAGTAGGAACTGATTTTTCTGAATCGGATTTGCAAGAAGCGGCAAACTGCCCAAACGGCTTGTCACACTGATGATCATGCGCTTTTTTGCAATGCGCACAAGCTCACCGATAACGTGTTCCTGATTCGGATAGGTATAGGAGATCGGCGCATCAAAGGAAATGACCATATCAAAGGATCGATTCGGATATTCGCTCAAATCTTCCAGCGCGCCTTTTACAAATGTGATTCTGTCCATGACGCCCGCACGCTCAGCCAACTCCTTTGCTTTGTCTATCATGGGCTGAGAAATGTCAAAATGCGTAACATGGCAACCCTGCTTTGCCAGAAGAATGGAAAATCGCCCACAACCTGCACCTGCATCAAAAACAGTATCAATGCCCTCCAAATTCTCAAGAAGCGTTCTCTCTATATGACTTTTCTGGATAATATCATCCATAAAAGTTTCTTCACGATGGCTCTCCAGTTCCCCCTTATCGGGCAAATTCCACATCCGTTCCGATATTTTCCTGCTATAATCCTTAATATTATTTTTATTCACTTAAAATTCCTCCGTCAAATTTAAAACCGTGTTTCCTCACAAATAAAGCGGTTTTGAAATCTAATTAAGCTTTAATTCATCAAAAATAGTGATAAGCCATCGGGTCATGCGCTTATTTGTCTCAAAAAGTTCCATATATTTGTCCTGGTCTGAAAACCACGCTGTGCTAACTAGCTGCTCTGCCATGACTACATAAGGAAGTGCAGCACATTCCTCGTTGGTAAGTTTTACTACACTGTCATAACCCCAAAGAATATTTCGGTAAATTTCCAACCATTTTGATAACCTAGCTTGATCTTTTTCGTCAAAGCTCTCACTCAAAATTGCCATGGCCGCATAGCAGGGATCATAAATA
>DKYK01000065.1:16122-33286 GCA_002492415.1 Christensenella sp. UBA7102 | reverse complement strand
TGTTGTTATTATCAATGAGAGTACTTTGAAGTTAAAATTCAGTATGCTGCTTTTGTCTGCTCGATTGACTTGCTCCATAATAATGATTATAATATTAGGAAACAAATACATCAAAATTTAATTAAGAATTTACCCCAAATACATCAAATAATACCCCAATACTGTTGTAGAACACAAATTTTAAAGCTAAAAAGGGTATTATAATTAGGCGAAAATAGCGATAAATGGCTTTGCTTGTTATTAAAGCCTTTTTCAGAATTGTGGCGGAGAAAGTCCCGACAATGAAACCACTGGGGGACTGAGCGGTTCACAGAGACATGAAATCGTTGCTGCGATATGTTTCCCTTTAGGGAAGCGGGACAAAAGTCCTGCTTCCCTTTTTATGCAGTTGTGCGGACCTTGCGCTGCCGAACAACTTTTTGGGCTGAAGCTTACGCAAAATTACCCAGACTTAGAATACAAACGATGTACAACGGAAGGATTTTGGCGTATAATGAACAAAGTACGGCAGCAATCCGGTTTGCCGACAAATGATTTTGCACCGTTCGGAGGTTGTACCCCTATGCCAAAAGCCTATCTCAAGCCCACCCGCGAACGTCGCGTGGAGCAGGGCCATCCGTGGGTCTTCCGCAGCGACATTGACCGCGTGGAAAAGACCGCCAACCCGGGCGACGTGGTGGACCTGCACGCCGCGCGCGGCAAGTTTCTGGGCCGCGCCTATTATAACCCCGCCTCCATGATTACGCTGCGCATGCTCACCCGCGAGGATGAAGCCATCGACCGGGACTTCTTCTACCGCCGCGTACAGCGCGCCTATGACTACCGCAAGGCCTTCTGCGACATCAATTCCTGCCGACTGATCTACGGCGAGAGCGACTTTCTTCCCGCCCTGATCGTGGACAAGTTCGCTGACGTATGCGTGATGCAGTCGCTGGCGCTGGGCATTGACCGCTACAAGGACATTCTGTGCGACGCGATCATGGATATTACGGACTGCCGCGGCATTTACCAGCGCGACGACGTGCCCGTGCGCGAACTGGAGGGTTTGCCGCTGGAGACGGGCTTTCTGCGCGGGACGTTTGACACCACGGTGGAGATGCGCGAAAATGGCATCCGCTTCCTGGTGGACGTGGCGCACGGCCAAAAAACGGGCTTTTTTCTGGACCAAAAGGAAAACCGCGCGTCGCTGGCGCCCATCGTGCGCGGCAAGCAGGTGCTGGACTGCTTCACCCACACCGGTTCCTTTGCGCTGCACGCGGCCAAGTTCGGCGCGGAGCACGTCACGGGCGTGGACATCTCCGAGGACGCCTGCGCCATCGCGCGCAAAAACGCGGCGCTCAACGAGCTTGTCAATGTTGACTTTGTGGCAGAAAACGCCTTTGACCTGCTGCGCCGCTGCTATGATGAAAAGACGCGCTACGACGTCATCATCCTCGACCCGCCCGCCTTTACCAAGACTCGGCAGGCGATAGAGGGCGCGCTGCGCGGCTATAAGGAGATCAACCTGCGCGCGATGAAGATTCTGCCGCCGGGCGGGTTCCTGGTGACCTGTTCCTGCTCACAGCACGTATCCGAGCAGGCGTTTACCGAAATGCTGCTGGGCGCCGCGCGCGACGCGCACAGACAGGTGCGCATCGTTGAGGAGCGCACGCAGGGTAAGGACCATCCGATTCTGCTGGGCGCCCCCGAGACGCGCTACCTCAAATTCTTCGTGCTGCAGGTCTTTTAGTGATTTTCCCATTGACATCAGGCGCAAAAGGACGTAAACTGTCTCCCTATCTCGCAAAAAAGAGGAGGGACTGAACAATGGAACTGGACACCCAACGCCTGCACCTTCGGGAGCTGCGCTCAGACGACTTTGACGCACTGCACGCGATCCTGTCCGATTCAGAGACCATGGCACACTACCCCGCGCCTTTTTCCGAAGAAAAAACGCGGCGGTGGATCGAATGGAATCTGGAAAACTATCGCGCCTATGGCTTCGGCTTGTGGGCGGTGGAGCTGAAGGATACGGGCGAATTCATCGGCGACTGCGGCATCACCCTGCAGAACATTCATGGCCAGCAGCTGCCCGAGGTGGGCTACCATATTCGCAAAGACAGACAGCGCAAGGGCTATGCCTCCGAAGCGGCAGCGGCGTGCATCCGTGTGGGCTTTGAGCATTTCCGCTTTCCTGCCCTCTATTCCTACATGAAGTACACCAACGTCGCCTCCTATCGCACCGCGATGAAGAACGGCATGACCTTTGTAGAAGAATACGCCAATCCCGTCGATACCTGTACAAGGGTCTACCGCATCACACGGGAAGAATGGGAACAGCGCCGGTAACTCTCTCCCCCGCTTCACCGTCTAAATACAGCAAGACCGCCGCTGCACTGCGACGGTCTTATTTTCTTACTTTCCGTAGCCGTTGGGATGCGTGCTGTGCCACTTCCAGGCCGAGGCGATGATCTCTTCCAAGGAGGCGTGCTGCGGATTCCAGCCCAGCACGGTTTTGGCCTTTTCAGAGGACGCGATCAGCTGTGCGGGATCACCTGCACGGCGGGGCTCGACGCGCGCGGGAATGGGGTGGCCAGTGACGGCGCGCGCCACGTCCACGACCTCTTTGACGGTGAAGCCCACGCCATTGCCCAGATTGAAGATATCAGACTCGCCGCCCGCCATCAGGTACTGCGCCGCGAGGATGTGCGCCTGTGCAAGGTCGGTGACGTGGATGTAATCGCGCACACAGGTGCCGTCCTTGGTGGGGTAATCGTCGCCAAAGATGGAGATGAACTCGCGTTTGCCGTTCGGTACCTGCAGGATCAGCGGGATCAGGTGCGATTCAGGGTTGTGCGCTTCGCCAATCTCCCCCGATTCATGCGCGCCGCAAGCATTGAAGTAGCGCAAAGAAACGTAGCGAATGCCATGCGCCGCGCCCACCCACTTGAACATCTTCTCCATGGACAGCTTGGTTTCGCCATAGGGGTTGGTCGGTTCCGTAGGGTCGTCCTCCAGAATGGGCACGCGTTTGGGCTCGCCGTAGGTTGCGGCGGTGGAGGAAAACACGATTTTGTCCACCCCTGCCTTCACCATGGCCTCCAGCAGCACTTTGGTGCCGCACAAATTGTTGTCGTAATACTTCAGCGGCTGCGTCACACTTTCGCCCACCAGCGAGCAGGCGGCAAAATGGATGACCACGTCGATGTGCTCTTTGGCAAACAGCGCATCCAAAAAGGCTCGATCGCGGATATCGCCCTTGTAAAATTTCGCCTTAGGGTGCACTGCCTGTTCGAAACCGGTGAGCAGATTGTCCGCGATGACGACGTTCTGTCCTGCCTCAATCAGCGCATAGACCGTATGGGAACCGATATAGCCCGCGCCGCCCAGAACCAGTATATTCATAGCCCTGCCTCCTCGTTTTCCCCTTTGTGGGGTTCTCCTCTTTGATTTAACTGTACGGCATTTTGGCGCACCCTTCAATACATAAATGATGCTGCGTCATGTAAAAATGTTGGACTTCTTCGACGGATGTGGTACAATGGAATTACCGAAGGAGGCTGAACGCATGGAATTGCCCTTTAAGCATCAGTACAAGACGCTTATGTGCGAAATGACCGCGCTGGGCGTCTACAACGTGGGCGCGCAGAAGTGTGTGCCGCTGCACCAGTGGGGACCCGGCGTGCGCAATCACTATCTGATCCACTACATCGTATCGGGCAAGGGGGTATTCGTGGCGGGAGAGAAGACCTATCATATCCGCGCAGGCCAGGCGTTTCTGGCTCTGCCCGACACGGAGATCACCTATTATGCCGACGAAGAGGACCCGTGGGAATACGTATGGGTGGGCTTTGCGGGCACCGACGCTCAACCCATCCTGCAATGCACCGACTTTGCGCCGAACCATCCCGTGATCGACCCCAAAGACGGCGAAGCCTTCAAAAAAGCCATTCTCCGCATCTATGCTGCGCGCGGGGCGGACTTCAACCATGCGGTGCGCATGACCGGCGAGCTGTACAGCGCGCTGTCCATTCTCATGCACAGCCGACCGCCGCGCCGTGCCGAAGACGTCGCTTCACAGTATGTCCAAAAGGCCGCAACGTACGTCGCGCACCATTATGCCTATCCCATCTCCATCCCGGACATCGCCGCCTATGTCGGCGTGGACCGCAGCCACCTGTACACGGTGTTCAAGCAGGTGATCGGCGTATCGCCCAAGGACTATCTGACGGATTTTCGCATCCGAAAGGCCTGCGCACTGCTGCGCGAGCCGGCTCTGTCCGTCACTGCAGTGGCCAATTCCGTGGGTTTTGAGAACAACCTCTACTTTTCCAAGGTGTTCCGCAAGCGCATGGGGCAGACCCCCAGTGACTATCGCAGGCAGGCGGGGCCCGCGAAGCCGCCATCGGACATCATGGATGAATTCGACCGTTTGTAAGCAGAAAGCCAAACGGCGCGGAAAATGGCCGCGTCGTTTGGCTTTTGGGCACATTTTCCGTTTCCATCATTGGGGCATTGTTTCCGTCGGCTGGCCCTTTTTTCTCGCGATCACCACAAATCTTCCGTTCTCCGTGTGATAGCTGCACGTGGACAGCGTCAAAATTTCATCTCCGTATTCCGCGTCGATTCCCGTATCGTACAGAGCGGCCCTTTCCGCCTGCTCTATATATTCCGCAAAAACCTCAGGTTCATTCAAATCGGTATACCGATAGTAGCGAAAAACCCCCTCCATGTCCTGTGGATAGGCTTCCGAATAAAATGCCGCCAGTATTTCATACTCCCCTGACGTGTGGAGCGTGTCAAACCGGATTGAGGGATGCTCTTCCCAGTATTCCCGTTCGTCATAGGACAACAGTGTGGCAAACATGGAGCCATTCTTCATGTTATGCCCGTAAAGGATATAGTTTCCGCAGCCCTCATAGCAGGCGGCGGCCAGGAAGGGAACGCCGCCCTGCGCCTTCTTTCCCGCAAAATCCCGGCGCAGATAATACTCCTCATCCTCCGGCGTGTGCATCACGGGGTAGTCGAGTCCCGTATCCTCGATGTAGATCCAGCCGAAGAAGTCCGGATTGCGCTCCTTGATGAGCGCATAGGGGGAGGGCGTCTCGATGGGCGCCGGGGCATTCTCCGCATCCCCTGTTTCTTCCGGTTCCCTCTCCTCCGGCTGCATGGCGTCCTCTGTGGATTCGACTGGCGCAGACACAATCCCGGCCAGCTCCTCAAAGGCACGCTTTTCCTTCTGCGCCTGCGCCAGCGTGCGGAGAATCATCGTCGCCGAAACGAGGAACAGCGCCCCAAAAAGCATCAGCAGCAGTACAAACCCAACCCATCTTTTTCTTTTCATCACATTTCGTCCTTCGCATTAATCCGGCTTCTGTGCGCCGAGTATTTTCTCACTGTCGCACATACTGCAGACCGCTTCGGCAGTCCAGTTGACGGAGGAGATCACGCGCCAACGTGAACTCCTCCGATTTTTTATTTTATTTTACGTAAGAGGGCAGGTAGACAAGCGCCGCCGTGCCGTGGTAGGCGATATATGTGACCTCCTCGCCGAAGCGACCGGCGGGAGCATATTCCTCGCTCCTGGCCTTGCCTGCGAGCAATTCATCGCAGACGACGACCAGGTCCTCGATCATGCGCGGCGTGACCGGGTTAAAGCTGGGACTGGCTGGATCGCCCGCCTGGCGGTAATGACCTCCCAGATACAGGTAATCGCGATACGGCGCCAGCTGCTCCAGCAACTCCAGCAGGTTATGCCTGTATTGAGAGATGCAGCAGCAGTTGGCCAGCTGCATCCACACACCCACGCCGGAGCCCACTGCATCGCCTGTAAATACCACCTTGTGTCCCTCATCCACAAAGAGCACCGAACCGGGCGTATGGCCGGCCATCTCCAGCACGCGCACCGGGCAGTCGCCCAGTTCGATCACATCTCCACCTGAGACGGGGGTGAACAGGTCGGCGTGCAGCTGCTGTTCCTCCGGCACACCGAATCTGCGATTCATCTCCTCCAGCTGCGCGATGTCCGCCGGGTGCATGTACGCCACGGTAAACTCCCCCGCGTGCGCGTCGTGATCGCCGTGGGCGTGAGTGACGGCCAGCTCGATGGGCTTTTCGGTAAAGGCGGAAGCGAGCCGGTGTACGTTCCCGCCGCCGCAACCCGTGTCGATGAGCAGCGCTTTGTCGCGCCCCTCGATCAGGTAGAAAGAGGAATCGATGTTATCCTCAAAGTGCACCACGCCCGGCTCAATAAAATCAATGTCATACTTGAACGGATGATTTTCCATGTGTACAAGCCTCCTCATTTGCTGTATGATAGAGATATTGTAAGCCATATTCCGCGCTTTGTCGAGCAAAAAAAGGAGGGCATTTGCATGAAGAGGACCCCTGAGGAAATTCAGGCCTGCGTAGAAGGCCTGCTGAGCCAAATGACGCTGGAGGAAAAGATCGGCCAGATGGTGCAGTCGGCCGGCAACGACGTCAGCGCCATCGGTGGCCGGCTGGACACGCTGCCCATGGAAGGGCTCGTGGAAAAGGGGCTGCTGGGCTCAACCATCTACATCTCCGCCCATGCGAGTCTGGCGCGCCGCCTGCAGGAAATCGCGGTCAACAAGAGCCGCCTGGGCATTCCGCTGCTGTTCTGCCAGGACGTCATCCACGGCTTTCAAACGGTGTTTCCCATTCCGCTGGGCTGGTCCTGCTCCTTTGACCCGGAGCTGGTGGGCCGCGCGGTGGAAATCTCTGCAAAGGAGGCCACGCGCGCAGGCGTGATGCTGGCCTTCTCCCCAATGCTGGACATCGCGCGCGACCCGCGCTGGGGCCGCATTTCCGAGGGGGAGGGCGAGGATCCTTATCTTGCCGGGCGCATGGCAAAAGCCCAGGTAGAGGGCTACCAGGGTGGTAGGAACGGCGCCGGCCTGGGCGACGGCGAGCACGTAGCCTGCTGTCTGAAGCACTTCGTGGGCTATGGCGGAGCCGAAGGGGGACGAGATTACAACACCGTGGAGATCTCCCCTTCCACGCTGCACAACGTATATCTTCCTCCCTTCCAGCAGGGCGTGGACGCGGGCGCTGCAAGCGTGATGCCCTCCTTCAATCTGGTCGACGGCCTCTCCTCTGCGGCATCCCCCTATGTTTTGCAGGAGCTGCTGCGCGGCGAGCTGGGCTTTGACGGCGTGATTCTGTCCGACTACGCGGCTGTTCTGGAAACCATCGCGCACGGCCTTGCTCAGGATGGTGCAGAGGCGGCAATGCGCTGCGCGAATGCGAGCCTGGAAATCGAAATGGCGACGGATCTGTTCAACCAGCACCTGCCGCAGCTGGTGCGCGAGGGCAAGGTGGAAGAAAGCGCGATCGACAGCGCGGTGCGCCGCATTCTGACGCTCAAGTACGAGCTGGGCATCATGGATGATCCGTATCTGTACTTCCACGAGGGGGAAGAGGAGGACTGCTATCTGGCGCCAGGCCACCTGTCTGTGGCGCGTCAGCTGGCGTGCGAGTCCGCCGTGCTGGTCAAAAACGCCGGCGCGCTGCCGCTCAAAAAGGGCGCGACAGTGGCGCTGGTGGGGCCCTGCGGCGACAGCCAGGATCAGTTGGGCCCATGGCAATTCACCAGTCATCCGGAGGCCACCGTCACGCTGCGCCGCGGTTTGGAGGAGGCGGGCTTTGTTGTGAACTGCGAAGCTGCGACCACCATCCACGAAGAACGCATCGGCGGCATCAACCGTGCGGTGAAGCTGGCTAAGGAGAGCGACGTAGTGGTGCTGGCCATCGGCGAAGACATGAGCATGAGCGGCGAGGCCGCCTCACGGCAGAACATCGTGGTGCCCCCGGTGCAGATGGAGCTGGCCAAGGCGGTGTGCGCTGCCGGTAAGCCCGTAATCGCCGTGGTGACTTCTGGCAGGCCGCTGCTGCTGGACTGGCTGGACGCGCACTGCGACGCGGTGGTCTGCAGCTGGTTTCTGGGTACGGAGTCTGGCCACGCGCTGGCCGATCTTCTGTCGGGCGCTGTGGATTTTACGGGCAGGCTGTCGGTCACCTTCCCGCGCCATCAGGGCCAGATCCCGCTGTACTACAACCACATGAGCACCGGGCGGCCCTGGGACGGTGTGAGCGACGAAAAGTTCGTCTCGCGCTACCTGGACGGTCCCAACGCCCCGCTGTATCCTTTCGGCTATGGGTTGAGCTATGCGCAGTTCGCGCTGAAAGATGTGCGCCTCTCCTGCGAACGAATGGCGCGGGACGGCGAGCTGACGGTGTCGGCCACGGTCAAAAACACCTCGGAACGCGGCGGCACGGCTGTGGTGCAGCTCTACATTCACGACGTGGCTGCGCGCATCGCACGGCCCGTCAAAGAGCTCAAAGGATTTGTTCGCGCACCCCTTGCCGCAGGCGAGGAAAGGGAGATCGCCTTCTCTCTCACTCCCGACGCGCTGCGCTTCCACGACGGTAAGCAGTGGCTGCTCGAACCCGGAAAGTTTGAGGTCATGGTTGGCTTCTCCAGCGCGGACGAGCGCAAAAAACTGTCCTTTGTCCTTGAATAGGCACAAACCGTGCCGCGCCGCATTCTGAAGAATGCGGCGTTTTTTATGTTCCGTGAAGAGCGGAAAAAGCGCGACGGCACCGGATCGGCGGGTATACCGACGGATTTGGGCGCATAGAAATAGGCGAGAACGCGGCACAAGGGAGATGAGGCGAATGGACGACGTAGAACTGTTGGCGCGCATGGTACAATGCGAGGCAGGCGGTGAGGGGGACAACGGCATGAAGGCCGTGGCCAGCGTCATTATGAACCGGGTGCGCATCACCTACGGCGAGTATGGGCGCGTAGCGATGACCCTCTCGCAGGCGGTATACCAAGCGGGGCAGTTCAACTGCGCAACAACCACGCTGGGCGGCGCATACAATCCGCAGAACCTCTATAACATGCGGCCCACACAGGTACACTACGACATTGCGAACTGGGCCATCGCCGGCAACCGATTGACCAACCTTGGACAGGCGCTGTGGTTCTATAATCCCTACAGTCCCAACTGCCGTAACAATTTTCCCAGCAACGTGGGATATTTTGTGATCCGCATTGGCAACCATTGTTTCTACAATCCCACCTCAGCTTACGCCAGTACCTGACCGATCAAAGGAGGCCGCTCCCATGACGCAGATGAACACCATGCCCAGCAGCGAGCTGAATGTGCCCGCCGCCGAAAACTTCAACGACAACCCGGCATTCCAGGGTTCCATTCAGCAGTTTTTGTCCGACAACATTGGGAACTTTGTGGTCATCGAGTTTTTGATTGGCACGCAGGCCATGACCTCGCGCCAGGGCATCCTCTACTCGGTGGGCACGTCGTATGTGATTCTGTACGAGGAGGTATCGCGCACGTTCATCATGTGCGACATCTTTTCCATCAAGTTCGTGACCTTCTATCTGCCCGGACAGCGGCCGACCGCGTAAAATTCGGACTTTTCTCCACGCAAAAAAGGGCGTATAATGAGCTAAAAGTTCATTATGCGCCTTTTTGTACAGAGGAGGGAGTACCATGAAAAACTTTTTCAAGCATGCGGGCATCGCGCTCGGGTGCGCCGCGCTGTTTTACGCCGTTCAAATCGCCGCGTCCACTGCGTTCATGCTGGGCGAAACGGCTGGATTCAGTCTCCAGCTGATCTTTTCGGGCGGCACGGCCGCAGGCATGTTTCAGGAGACGCAGCTGCTTGGCGACGCGGTGATGCAAATCTACTTTGACTTCAGCGGTCTGATGATGCTGCTGATTGATCTGACGCTGCTCGCGCTGAGCATGGCTCTTCTGTACGCCGAGCGCCCGGATGGGCCGCTGGCTGCGGCGCGCATCGTCAAGCCCCGTGGCATGGCGATGCTCTGGGCGCCGGCTGCGCTGGGCATACTCGTGTTCTACGCGGTGGGGAGCGGATTGATGCTCATTCCCGAGGATATGCCGCTGATGCAGCAATACATCGAAGCCTCCTCCGCGATCGACGTAGGCAAGTGGCCCTGGCTCTCCTTTGTCGTGACCGTAATCGGCGCGCCTGTGGTGGAGGAGCTGTTCTTCCGCGGGCTGATTTACCGGCACCTAAAGCGGGCGATGCCGTCCCGGCTGGTCTGGCTTGCGCTGATCCTGCAGGCGGCGATCTTTGGCATGGCGCACGGTCAACTGCTGTGGATGGCGTACGCCTTCGTGCTGGGGCTGGTGCTGGGGTTGGTGTACGACTATTTCGACAGCCTGCTGCCCTGCATGCTGCTGCATCTGTGCTTCAACGCGTCCAACTACATCCCCTTCCTCTCCGAGCCGGACGCGACGGGCATGCTGATACTGATGCTGGGCTCACTGCTGCTGAGCGCGGTGGTGATGCTGGGGTTGGTGCTGTACCGCAGGGCGCGGCCGGAGCAGTTCGCTGCGCGGACGAACTGACGCGCAGTTCATCAAACATAATTTTTGTAAAATTTATTGACATTTTCCAGACTGTATGATAAAATAATATTGTAAAAAATTTCCAAAACAATTAAATGGAGGTATTTCCCATGGGAAATGATCTATTCTCTACCAGTGCTACCATACGAATAGAAAGAGAGGGTTTACTTTATGAAAAAGATTATTGTCATGATTCTCACGCTCTCAATGCTCTGTCTCTCCCTCGTACCCTCGATCTGCGCTGCTTCTGAAATCTCCTAGTATTGATGTGGATGCCCTAACCGATGATCAGCTAGATGAATTGCTTATGAACCACGTCGACCAACGCAGTTCTATGGCAAAAAGTATGGGGTTGAACTACACTGTCAATTTTAATCCCCCCTGCCTTGCCCATTCCGATTCGTCCGATGACGCCGACCCAGTAAAAACAGCCACACTTTTAACTGGACGCACCGTCACAGAGGACGGAATGATTGAGTCGTACGTCACCATAGCCGCTGATTATCAGGACACACGGGAAGAATCTGATTCGCAGAGTACCCAATCACTGACCGCATATGTGTACATTTATTACGACTATAAGTTTGAAAATAACTATCAGATCGCACATACCCGCTTTAACAAGGCACAGCACAAGATGGTCGTTCATTCTTCGTCTGTCTCTGCAACCAGCATGCGGATGAAGCATGATGCTTGGGGCGTCGTTTCCATGCAGGACAACTCCCGTGATGAAACCATTGGAAGTCCAGTGAGTGGTCGCGTCTACACACGGTACGCCGAAAACCCGACGTGGTGGTCGATCTCCACGGCAACCTATGAGGCACTGACAACGGGATACACGAGCGACGGTGGGATTGCAACTGCGTCACTGAGTTTTTTCCGATGATCGGTTCCAACAAGCTATGGAGGTGAATCGGGGTGAAGGATTCCGCGCGCCGGGTTTGGTTCGCATTGGGCTTTCTGCTGCTGTTGACCCTGACATTGTATGTCTCCCTGTTGATTGGGCCGCGCGTCCAGCTGGATCAGGAAACGCTGGATCTGGTGCCCGCCGCGTCCTTCTCTCCGCTGCTCTTCGGCGTGTTGTTCGGGCTGGCGCTGGCGCTGATGGATGCGCTAAATTACCGCTTTGCTCCGCTGGAATGGCTCCCGGCTCTGTTGCTCTGTGCGTTGCTCTGGCTGCAAAGCGGAACCCCGTGGGGATTCTCGCCCTATCCTGAACGGCGGGCACAGCTGAGTCGGCTCATTCCGGTGTTCACTGGCATTGGGCTGATTGAAGCGGCAGAGGGGCTTCTGCGCAAAAAGACGTTCCGTTTCCGTCCCAAAGCTGCGGCGCTGCTCTGTGGATTGGCGTTGCTGGCTGCCTGCTGCGAGTGGCTCTACGACGGTCTTTACACTCTTCGCATTGCATCCCCCGCGCACCGTACCTCGTTGAGTCTCCTGGCGATGTACGTGCTCGTGCCGCTGGCGCGCTGCCTGAGCGGCTTTGCGCTGGCGCCTCTGTTTTCGCGCAGCCAGACCGCAGGAATCTGCCTGATTGCGTTGGGTACACTGGGCGTCGCGCTTCAGCTTGCGCAATGGGGTGCGGCCATAAGCGGTATCGAGGGGCTGGCCTTCGCACCGGCGCCAATCAACTGGATCGTTTATGACTTGCGAATGCTTCCATTGCATGCAAGTTTGCTATTCGGCGGCCTATGGGGATGCAGACGTGAAAAAAAGCCTGGTTAACACAAAGAAAAGAGGGAATCTCCCCCTCTTTTCTTTATTATTTTCTCTTTTTTTACGGCGTAAAGTTCATCCAAACCTCCTGCGCTGTCTGCGGCTTGGAGACGAAAAGGAAGGCGTCGGGATTGCGCACGAACTGCGTATAGATGGGTTCCTCCTGCCGCAGACCGAGCTGCGTATAGAGTTCCGGCTGCTTGCGAATCAGCGTGCAGGGGCGGTAGGCGTCGTTGTGCAGCCAGTCCAGCCCGCCGTCCTGCCGCAGAAGCGGGAAGAAGGCCATGCCGCCGTGCGCGCGCACGCCGTCATACACGAAGCCATAGTCGCGCACGCACCACGCGCCGAAGGTGAGGGGCTGGCCGGGATCGGCAGAGATGGTGGCATGCGCCCAATAGGGCGGCACCACGACCACCTGACCGGGTCCGGCCTCCACCGCGTAGCAGCGGCCGGGGTCGTCGGTGTCGCGCTCCTGCATATAGATCACCGCCCGGCCAGACCAAATCTCATAGACCTCGGGCGTGGACGAGCCGCAGGACGCACTGACTGCATGAATGTGCCCCTGTGAGCGCACGGGTTCCCGACCCAGGCGGCCGCTGGCGTAAGTCACCGCACCGTAGAGCAGGTTGCGCGCCAGCATTGCGGGTCGGTCCTCCTGACGGCCCACATCCATCGCGATTGCGTAGACGGGGTCCGGACCGGGGCAGCCGGGATCGCGCAGAGATTTCCGGATGGCGTCCAGGCGGCGCAGTTCCACCTCGGGGCCGAATACGCCGGGACCATATGCAAAGCCCATGGGGTGCTCCGTGGGCCGGATGTCAAAACCAACGTCGATCATGGTTACCTCCTGTGTTGAATGTGACGGCATGCGCAATGCTTTCCCCTTTGAGGAAGGTGGCTCGGGCGCAGGCCGAGGCGGATGGAGTATGGTTCTGCCCGTCGGGCGGAACCGGAGCATGCGGAAATGGCCAACGCCGGTCCCTTTCGCATGCTCTTCTTGGCTTTGTTGGGGAGAGCTTGCGCCGCAGGGAGGCAGTCTCAACTCCGAACGTATGCCTTCATCGTGGCGCATGCTTCGCCTTCCACCGCAGGGCGAACGGTATATGCCCCCACTGCCGCGGGCACGATGAACGTCTCGGCATAGTGCACAACAAAGGGCTCGAACGCACCCTCGGGACTCTCCACCACGGCGGCCGATCCCTGCACCAGATTGAGCATATTGACCACGCCGCAGGTATCATGAGGAACGGCTTTGGTAAACCAGTGCCGTCTCGTCTCGATGAACTCGCGCTCATGCAAACCCGTTCTCTCCTCGCGCCAGCCGTCTCCTTCCGCGATGGGATCTATACGGTTCACCAGCTCGCGCAGCACATAATCGGTGTCGCGGTCAAACTGTATATTGGGGCGCCCATGCTCTAAATGGATGGGGCGGGGCATGCCGTCCAGTCCCACGCGATTCCAGTCCCAGAGTTTGAAGGTAAAGATATACGGCGTGGCGCTGATCTCCAGCACCATCGCGTCCTTTCCCGAGCAGTGCACCGTGCCCGCCGGGATGAGAAAATGGTCGTGCTTCTTTGCGGGAATACGGTTGACGTACTGCTCCGCATCAAACTCCCCCGTGTGCTGCGCCTGTTCCAGCGCATCCAGCATTTTTTCCGGCTCCACGCCGTTTTTGACGCCCAGATACACGCAAGCGTTCGCGCCGGGCTTGACATCCAATATGTAGTAGCTCTCATCCTGCGTATAGTGCATGCCGAAATTCTGCTGAATGTATTCAGTAAGCGGGTGCACCTGCAGCGAAAGGTTTTGTCCCTCCACGGTGTCCAGAAAATCAAAGCGAATCGGAAATTCTGCGCCGAAACGCGCATGCACCTTTTCGCCCAGCAGCGCGCGGGGCTGCTCGTGCACCAGGTTGATTGCGGGAAGCTCCATCACCACGCCGTCATGTTCGAGCAGCAGGGAGTTCTCCTCGGGAACGCCGTCAAAGCTCCACGCGTAGTTGGCCTTTTCTGCGTCCAGCCCGCAGGCGCGCTTCATCCACTGCCCACCCCATACGCCGGGATCAAAATAGGGCACCACGCGGAAGGGTCGATGCGCCGTGAGCGCGTAAGCTGCCTGCGCATCCTTGGCCGCGATCATCACGGGGTGGTCTTGCGTGTTGGTTTCCAATATATAATCCAATTCCGGCAGCAGCGCGTGCTTATGCCGGTCATTGACGCGCCAGTCCACAAAGAAACCGCGCTTGTACTTGCGCAGCGTTTCCTCCTCCCGGTTATCGGCGCACCAGTTTCCGATCTCACCCGAGCGATAGCGCTGCTGGATCTCCCAGCGAGCGAGGTCCGCGTATACGGCGACGTCCCCTCTGGTTACCAGCGAGGCGCCCACGCCATATACCAGCGTCAGGCCCTTGCCGCCTTCCGCGCGTCTGCGCAGCACCTCCAGCTTCTTTTCATCAAAAAATTCCTCGATTTTATGGCAGGAAAGCACGCCAAATACCCTGTCGTCCGTCAGATTGCGCTGCAGCATGTGTGCGATGTGTTCATTGGGCAAATTGGCCTGTTCCGCGTCGATGATATTTGAGAACATCAGGTGTTCCATCAGCCCACCCACGATCTCATCCCAGCGCGTGCCGGGATAGCCGTCTATCACGAGCACTGCATCCGCTTCGCCGCCCAACGCCTGCTGGAGCACTGCCGCGATGCGTGCATAGCCCTCATGCAGCGCATAGGGCACGCGTACAGTAGGGAATCTGTCGTAATTGCTCATAAACTCCCCTCCATCGGAATGTCAATCTGGTAGACAAACCGGTCTGCGCGGTAAAACGCGAAGGCCAGTTCAATGAGGTTTCCATTGCCGTCCAGCACGCGGCGCTTGCGGTAGAGCACAGGTATGTCGCGGGCCAGAGCAAGCTTGCGGCTCAACTCCTGGGAGGCAGAAAAGGCGCCGATTTCCTCGCAGGAGCGCACGGGCCGCACACCGTACTTTTCGTAGAGTACCTGGTAGAGCCTGCCCTCAAACTTCTCATCCGGCGCAATGTTCAGTTCTCGTGGAAAATAGCTGACCAACAGCACCATCGGCTCGTTTTCGATGCCCTTGAGCCGCTGCAGACACAGCGCCTGCTGGCCGGGCAGCAGGCCCAGAGCCGCTCCCACCTCGCGGTCGACCGGCTGATAGGACACCGAGCGCGACAGGGTGTGCATCTGGTCGCCCAGCTCCAGGGAAAAAGAGTTCCAGCGCGTCAGATCCGTGACGATGGGCGCGCGGTTCACCTGCGTTCCCACGCCTTTTTTGCGCGTAATGACGCCCTCTCGCACCAGCTTATCCATCGCGGTGCGCACGGTATTGCGCGCCACGCCCAGGTCCTCCGCCAACTGGATCTCAGTGGGCAGCAGCTGCCCCTTTCGGTACTTTTCCTCCTGCACCAGGGTGCGCAGGTAGTTCTCCACCTGCCTGTTCAACGGCAGTGCGGAATGTTCATTGATGATGCCCGCCATATCAGATCAGCCTCGCCTTTCCATCCATTTCCACCAGCCGCTTGGTAAAACCGCCGCGTGCGATGCTTTCATAATCATGCCCGATGTCCGAGCCCCAGCAACATCCCACAACCAGGGGGTCCGCGCCCGTGTTGGCCAGCCTGTGCGCCACACTGCGTTCGATGTAATGCAGCGTGCCGCGCTCCATCGGCTCGGCCCAGCAGGTGCCATCCTCGCGCATCAGGATCAGCGCGCCTTGTCCCGCGATGCAAAAGTAATATTCCGCAGTGTCGCGCCGGGCGTGGTAATGACCCTTGGTCATAAAATATTCGTCGCCTACCTTCCCGGGCATCACAACGCTGGTACCGAAGAGCAATCCACCGGGCGTGCCCTCTTTTTCCGCGTCGTGCATCTGCACACGATAGACCACCGTTTCCGGATTCATCGCCGCGCGCGCCGCTTCGTCGGCAAACACGCCTGCAAGGTCGCACAGCCGACGCTCCGACTGCTTCATTGCGCCGGTTATCGCACCCGTTTCCAAATTCAGTCTTGTCTGCATTCTGTTCTCTCCTTTATCGTTAACATGTTCAGACATGTATATGTTTAAACATATTGTACCATCTCTTCGCGCAATGTCAATGCGAAATATGTGGATCCAACTTGCAAAATAAGCTTTTTGTTGTATAATGAAACTGCTGAGGGGAATGTGAAGTTCCTCTGCCAGCCTATCTTCAGGGTGGGGTGAAAGTCCCAATCGGCGGTAGAAGCCCGCGCGTGCGCCCGGACAGGCGCACTGATCAGGTGACATTCCTGAGCCGACGGTCACAGTCCGGATGAAAGAAGATATGATGAAGTCCCCGCGCCCATGGACGCCAAACACCGCATGGGTGCGCCTTCAAATTCCCTCATATCTTAAAAGAGGTCTGTCCATGTCGCAATCCAAACCCGTTCGTACCCCGACCGTGCGCAAGCTGACGGTCACCGCCATGTTAGGAGCCGTGGCTACGGTGCTGATGTTCCTCAACTTCAACGTGCCGCTGATGCCCAGTTTCATCAAACTGGATCTCTCCGAATTGCCCGCGCTCATCGCTTCCTTCGCTCTGGGGCCGCTGTGGGGCGTGTGTGTATGCCTCATCAAGAACCTGATCAACCTGTTCTTTTCCACGACCGGCGGTGTGGGCGAGCTGTCCAACTTCATATTGGGCGCCTCTTTCGTGTTCACCGCCGGCATGTTCTACAAGCACATGGGCGGCCGTAGGGGCGCGCTGATCGGCTCTCTGTGCGGCGCTGCTGCGATGTCCACGATCTCGGTGTTCTCCAACTACTATGTGGTCTACCCCGTCTACACCGCCTTTATGCCCATGGATACGATTCTGGCGATGTATCAGGCCATTAATCCCAATGTTCGGACGTTGTGGGATGCGCTGCTCTGGTTCAATATGCCCTTCACTTTCTGCAAGGGAATGCTCTCGGTGATCATCACCTTCCTCATCTATAAAAAGCTCTCCCCGCTGCTCAAGGGCAGGAGGGGCTGACTGGACACACAAAAAGCTCCGGCGCGCGCCGGAGCTT
>DKYK01000065.1:0-15844 GCA_002492415.1 Christensenella sp. UBA7102 | reverse complement strand
CTCCGGCGCGCGCCGGAGCTTTTTTGCGCAGCGCGAAGGATTGGGAGTTGCGACTGAATGAAGTTAAATTGCCATAAGTTCTGATTTTTACCCTCGCATTTACTCCATAAATATGCTATAATGATTTCTGATTCTGGTTATAGAGCTCATCCGCGACCAAAGAGTTGGGTCGCGCCTCGTGTTTCGTCATTCAAAACGCCGTTTCATTTTGTTTCTCTACGTGGAACGAGCTTTGCAAAATCTGCTGATTTGCAAAAAACATGTTTCACTTTTGAAGAATTTTGTGCTAACATACGAATGGATTGCGGGCCGGTCGCGACCTGTCCGCTTCCCCAATACAAACCTTATGCATCGGCAGCAGCCAAATCAGGAATCGAACGGGTGGGGAGGGCCCGCTGCGCATGGCGAGATCCGTTTGCAGCGTAACAGCACTGCGTGTGCATCAAACAGGAAAGGATTGAACCCCTATGGCATGGTTTATTGTTTTGGGCATCATCGTTCTTGCCTTGATCTATGTGTTCTTCAACTACTTCCGCATCAAGAAGATGGACGAAGGCACCGCCGAAATGGCGGATATGGCTAAGATCATTCGCGACGGCGCGAGCACCTTCATGAAAACTGAGTACAAGACCATCTCCATCGTCTGCGTGGTCGTGGCGCTGGTGTTTTCGCTGTTCATCGAGGCGACCTCCGGCATCACCTTCCTGCTGGGCGCTGCGATGAGTTCCTGTGTCTGTGTGCTGGGCATGCGTTCGGCCACCTTTGCCAACGTGCGCACTGCCAATAAGGCGCGTACCTCTCTGTCCATCGGCGAGACGGTCAAGGTCGCCCTTTGCGGCGGCTCCATCTCCGGTCTTTCCGTCCAGGCTTTCGGCATGTTGGGCATCGTGCTGGTGTCCCTGATCTTCGGCGGCATCAAGATCGATGCGACGGGCCACGGCCTGCTGGCTTCCCTGCAGTGCAACCCCACCATCATGCGCCTTTCCTGCTACTCGCTGGGTTGCTCGCTGGTCGCCATGTTCAACCGCGTCGCCGGCGGTAACTACACCAAGGCTGCCGACATCTCTGCGGACATCCTGGGCAAGATTCGCCATGACCTGCCTGAGGACGACTCTCGCGTTCCCAACACCGTTGCCGACTTCATCGGCGACAACGTAAACGACATCGCGGGCAACTGCTCTGACCTGCTGGAGTCCTTTGTGGCGACCATCTCCTCCTCCATCATGATCGCGGCCACGCTGTTTGCCTCCGATGGCGCGACGGTTTCCGACGCTACCTTCCAGGCCACCACCCTCTTCCCCGTGCTGCTGGCCGCCGGCGGTCTGCTGGGCTGCCTGCTGGGCCTGGGCTACGCTTCCGTGCGCAAGATGGGCGACAATCCCAGCCGCGAGCTGAACCTGGCCACCTGGATTTCCGCGGGACTTACGCTGATCATCGGCCTGGTGATTTCCTACGTGATGTTCAAGGATGTGCCGCTGTACGCTTCCTTCAAGCTGGGCTGGATCTCTCCGTGGGTCTGTGCCGTGCTGGGCATCGCTTCCGGTATTGCCATTGGTTCCATCACCGAGTACTACACCTCTACCGACTTTAAGCCCACCCAGAAGCTGGCTGAGACCGCCACCGACGGCGAGGCCTTCGTCATCACCAAGGGCGACGCCATTGGCTCCCGCTCCGTTCTGCTGCCCGTAGCGGTCATCGTGCTGGCGCTGCTCATCTCCGGCATCACCTGCGGCACCTATGGCATCGCGATTGCCGCGCTGGGCATGCTCGCCTTTGTCGGCGCCACCGTTTCCATCGACGCTTTCGGCCCCATCGCGGACAATGCGGGCGGTCTGGCCGAGTCCTGCCATCTGGATCATGAGGTCCGCATCATTACCGACAAGCTGGACTCCGTGGGCAACACCACCGCCGCCATCGGCAAGGGCTTTGCCATCGGCTCGGCTGCGTTTGCCACCGTTTCACTGATCACCGCGTATGTGGGCAACTACTCCAGTGGCGCGGTTCCCATGCTCAACTTTGCTTCCTTCTTCGTGGTTGCTGGCGGCATTCTGGGCGGCGCGCTGGTGGAGTTCTTCTCCGCGATGCTCACCGACAACACCATCGACGCGGCCCGTCTGATGGCCCATGCCGGCGACAAGCAGCTCTCCCAGCCCGGCGTGCTGGAAGGCACCGTCCGCCCCGACTACAATGCTCTGGTTGAAATGGCCGCCAAGGAGGCCCTCAAGCGCATGCTGGCGCCCTCCATTCTGGCTCTGCTCATCCCCATCGTGGGCGGCATCGTGTTTGGCCCGGACTTCGTGGGCGGCATACTGGTCGGCGCCACCATCTGCGCCATTCCGCGCGCCATCTTCATGGGCAACTCCGGCGGTGCGTTTGACAACGCCAAGAAGTACATTGAGTCCGGTGCTTTGGCTGGTCACGGCAAGGGCACTGCGGCGCACAAGGCTGCCGTCACCGGCGATACCGTGGGCGATACCCGCAAGGACGTCGTGGGCGTCGCGCTGGATATCTTCATCAAGATGATGTCCACCGTGGCCAACACCCTGGTTGGTGTCTTCTCCCACATCACCCTGATTCGCTAATTCAGCCAATACGGACATCCGGGCGGAATCGGTTCCGCTCGGATGTCTTTTACGTCAAAGGAGCCACATTGCGGTGTCGCAATGTGGCTCCTTTATTCAGTCTGCGTTTATATGCTCATCTCACGGATCTCCCCCTGAACCCGGAGTTCTCCGTTCACCGCGATCTGCATTTCGTCTCCATCCACGACCAAATCGATCACATTTGCGCCATGCTGGAACCCCCGGATCTCATATCGTACTCCTCCTGCAGCGTGGGGGGAGAGCCGAAGGCTGCCGTCCAGGTCGATTTGAAAGCCTGCTAGGCCAAATAAAACAGCCTGCATTCCTGCAACACCGGCGATGATGTTTGCACGCCTATTTTCCGGCATCATGGGACTGTCGCAGAAGTGCTCCTGGGGGATATATGGCACCTTCGTTCCCATCCAGAAATGGCGGCTGAGGACATCCCATGCAAGCTCGGATCTCCCGATCTGCCATAGGGTTTCCGCCAGTTCCGGCCCCTCCCCGCTGTAGCAACCGCCGCCGGACCAATCCGGATCATTCAGCTCGTAATGCTGCTCATCCTCTCCGGAGATGCTGCTGACGCCATACTCACCCAAAAACTTTCCGTCCTCCAGGTGGCTCAGGAGATGCTTCGTCATCTCCGCATTGCAAGTGCCCATGCGCAGGGCATCATACATTTGAATGGAGTAGACCACTTCCCCATGGCCGTCCGGGTGCACGCACCGGAACCATTTTCTTTCCGGATCCCACAGATTTTCCCGAATCGAAGCGCGGATGGCCTCTGCCTTTTCACGGTAGCGAAAAACATCCCTTTCCCCCATCTTTTCCGCAATATCGGCAATTGCGTCATAACACCAAGCTCTTTCCGCATTTGGACTGGGAACATAATGCTCGTAACCGCAACTTCTCATTTCCAGCAGATTGCATTGTCTGCCATAGTTTTTCAGGTTCTTCCACTCTTCCAGCCGAGCCTCTTCCGCCTCAAACAGCTGACGAATCTCTCCAAAGAGCTCCCACCCTTTTCCCGTCATCGAAAGGATGGTGCAATATAAATTGAAAATGGACCACATGCTGTAGGCATACTCACACCAGCCGGATCCACTTCCGTCCAGAGCCATACAGATGTGGGAATCAATGCCGCAGCTGAGCATGTGCTTTAGAAAGCTAATGGATTGTTCTCCCAGCAGCATGACCAGCATTCGAGCGCCATAACCCGCTACATCCCAGGGATAGCAGCAAATAGACCCGCCGTCCATGCCGCTGGTTGCAGGAAATGGATTGGTAACATAAGCGTCGTTTTCCCACAGACAGACAAGTCCGCTGATCAGGGACCGCTTGTAATACTGTTCCAGTTCCTTACTGCTACTGTGCAGGCTGGGAATCCGCTGGGACGCCAGACGAAGGCGTTTCTCCCAAGCATTCAATGTGTCCTCATACCATAGCTTCATGTCTCCCTTTGCCGCATCTTTTCCCGCTTCCGTTAAGATCACCGCAATATACCCTTCCAATGAATGGTGGAGCAGGTGGGGGTACCTGCAGGGAGCGCCCGGATAAGTGCATTGCGGGCATCTTCCGCAGCCCTCATTGGATAGCAGCAAATACATTGGCAAAAGAGTGTCGATCTTCTGCTGAAACCCGTCGACGGTGCGTTTGAAATCCTTTAATCCAGCGTGCATGCCCTCAAAATCGAAGGAATCTTCCAGCGCGTATTTTCGGGAAAACAACAGCATATTACGGTACCGATTGACGCGTTCCCTGCATTCCGCGAGCGTACCGATCGCCGGTGGACACGCCCAGGAAGCGGCATAATTGCGGCAGGAATTTTCCTCGCAAATCGTCCGTATCTCCTGGTAATATTTCAGATTTTGCACGTTCACAGAGCCGTATTCTGAAAAACGGCTTTCTCTTGCAGCTCTTTCGACCTCTGACAGCCTATCCATGCTCGCGTCCTCCTGCGGATTTTTCAGCTAAGCCCCTCTCAGCCCGATCGGTTTTTGCGGTCATTCTACTACAAATATGTGAAACAGTCCATCGTTCAGGTTTGCGCGGTCTCCCGGTGCATTACATGAAAAACCCCCAGCCCGGTCGTGTTGCCGGACAGGGGGCTGTGGTTGTGGTTACTCCTGCGCAGAAGTGTCGGACTGCGGAAGAGCGCGCTTTTCCGCCAAGCTGCGAAGCAAGCCGGCCACATCCACGCCGGTCAAATCGTTGAGCACCTGAAAACCATCCAGCGCGACGTCGGAAACCACTTTTGCCACCTTGGAAGCGCCCTGTGCGCCGCCATTGTCGATGACAGTAATTTTGTCAATATTCTCCATGGGACGGGCAACGGCGGACATGATCTCGGGCAGCCGCTGCACAACCAGTTCCACCACCGCGGCATCGCCATACTTCTTCATGGCCTCCGCAAGGCGATCCTTGGCCTCCGCCTCGGCCACGCCCTTGGCACGGATGGCATCGGCTTCGGCGCCGCCCTTGACGCGGATGGCGTCGGCTTCCGCCTCGGCCTGCAGACGCCTGGCCTCTGCCTGGGCCTGCGCTTCGATGCGCATGGCCTCCGCCCTGGCCTCGGCCTCGCGGATTGCGCGCACTTTATTGGCCTCAGCCTCCACCTCAATGCGGTACTTCTCAGCATCGGCAGGTTTGCGCACGGTGCCCACGAGCTTCTCCTCTACCACCAGCGCTTCCTTCTGCGCCAACACAGCCTGGCTCTCCGCCACAGCCTTGTTATTCTCAATTTGCTGCAGCTGATAGGCGACGTCGGCGTTGGCCTTTGCCTTGTCCTGCTCGGCGCGATATGCCTCGGTGCGCAGCGTCTTATCGCGCTCGGCTTCGGCAATTTCCGCCGCGGCGCTGAGCTTGGCACGCTCCCCCTCGCGCGTGGCTTCCGCCGTCTTGACCTCGGTATCGCGTCTGCGCTCGGCGGAGGCGATGTCTGCGTCAGCCTTGGACTGCGCAATCTGCGGGATGGCGCGGTTCTCCAAATAGCCACCCTGCGTGGCGATCTTGAGCACCGTGTAGGAAAGCAGCTTCAGGCCCATGCCCGCAAGTTCTTTGGTAATGGAATCCTCGATGGAATTTTCAAACGCGACGCGATCTTCATTGATCTGCTCAACGGTCAGCGTTGAGACGATGCCGCGCAGCTTGCCCTCCAGAATCTGCTCGACCACGGTTTTGATGTTCTGCGTGGTCTTTTCCGTATTGCCATTGCAAAATTGCTCAACGGCGGTGAGCACTGCGTCATGCGTATTGTCCACCTTTACCACCGCAGTACCCGCGATGTCCACGAAGATGCCCTGCTTGGAGGGCGCCTCGGTAATGTCCGTCGTCATGGAAACAGCCTCCAGCGAGATGAGGCACGATGTTTCCAGTATCGGGATGACAAACCCGCCGCGTCCAACCAGCACGCGCTTGCGCACACCCGTGATGACCATCGCCTTATCCGCCGGCACCCTGCGCCAGCAGATGAGCAGCAGCACCAGCACTGCCGCAACGACCCCTCCTGCAATCAGCCATTCCATTTATACACACTCCCCTTTCATCAACGCCAGGAGCTGCTCGCACAACTCGCCGTTCATCACGTGCGGCTGCTCCAGTTCCCCGGGCGGGTCGTAGCTGACCCAATAGCCGGGTACGATGTGCACATAGCCGCACACAGGGCATTTGTAGAAGTATTGCTCCACTTTTTTCTCCTCCTCCATCTGCTTCAGGAATTGCTCGGCTGCTTTACGTCTCCATGGTATCGCATTCTGCTCCCAAATTACAAGCGATTTCGTTCAAAAACAACACAGTTTATGCTCAAAACCACCGTTTACCTCCTCGATCGCAAAGAAGCCCTCGGCATCACTCGCTTCATGCCGAGGGCTTCTCTTTACATGCGAAATACGTCGTCGTAATACTGCTGCGCTCTCATGCGTATCTCTTCCAAATCGACGCCCGGAATCGCGCCGTTTTCGCAGACAACGCGACCCTCCACCATGGTCAGCATCACATCACGGCTGTTGCCGGCGTAGACGATGTGGTGGACCAGATTGGTCATGGGCTGGTAGCAGGGGCGGTCAATGTCCACGAGAATCAGGTCGGCGCGGAAGCCCTCGGCCACGCTGCCCACGTCTTCGTAACCCAACGCCAGCGCACCGCCGCGGGTAGCCATATACAGCGCCTGCTCTGCCGGAACGACGGTGGCGTCCAGCGCGTGACCCTTGTGCATCAGCGCGCAGATGCGCATCTCTTCCCAAAGGTCCAGATTGTTGTTGCTGGATGCGCCGTCGGTGCAGAGCGCCAGGCGCACGCCCTTTTCCAGCATCTTGGGCACGGGAGCAAAGCCGCTGGCGAGCTTTAAGTTGGAGCAGGGATTGTGCAGCGCCGCCGCGCCGGTGCGGGCAAGGGTGTCGATGTCCGCCTCTTCCAGCCAGACACAGTGCGCCAGCAATGCACGGTTGCCGTCGAAGAAGCCTGCCCGCTCCAGCAGCCCGACGGGCGTCACGCCATGGCGGGCCTTGCACTCCTCATGCTCCTTTTTCGTCTCGGAGACGTGAATGTGCAGCGGGCAGCCCAGGCGGCGCGCAACGTCTGCGCAGCGGCGCAGGTAGGGCTCCGTATTGGTATACTCGGCGTGCGGGCCGAGACCTACACGCACAAGACCGCCTAAAGCTCCGTTGCACTCGCGGTGGAACGCAACGGCATCATCCAGCTGTGCCTGCGCATTCTCCGCCTGGCCGAACAGGCCCATGGACAGCGTCGCGCGCAGCGGAACCCTCTCCAGCGCGGGGATCAGCGCCCGGCACTGGGTATACATGTCATTGATGGTGGTGACGCCAGCACGGGCCAACTCGCACAGCGCAAGCTCCGCGCCGCACTGCACGCTGCCCGGCGTGAGCTTTGCCTCCATCGGGAAGATGCGGGTGTTCAGCCAGGTGTGCAGCTCCAGATCGTCCGCACTGGAGCGGAAGAGCGTCATGGGCAGATGGGTGTGGCCATTGACGAAGCCGGGCATCAGCAGCTTGCGGCCGTGTCCGTCGATCACGCGCGCGCCATTCCCATCCTGCGGCTGTGTGCCCACATAGGTGATGCGGCCGTCATGCACGCGGACGGAGGCGTTTTGCAGCACGCGCATGCGCTCATCGACAGTGACGACCCACACGTTTTGAAACAGCGTATCCATCAAGCGCACCTCCGATCACCCCACGTGAATCTCAAACTCGCAGTAGGGATCACCGTTGGCGCAGCACTTGGTCTCAATGACCTCGACCGGACGGCCCAGGGGCTTGGCAAAGCAACCCGCCGCAGTGCCCGCCTCGTAAGCGCAGATCTTCATGCCAATGTTGGGCAGGCCGTAACAATCCGCGCACTCATAGTGGCGGTAGATACCAAAATCCTCGCGCGCCACCACGATTTCTTCATGCGCATAGCGATGTGCCGCTGCAATGGGCTGGTTGGAGTTGAGGATCTCAGGCAGTGTCTTTCCACGCATCATGGGCGCGATGAACACGTCGCCGATCACGCGCGCCACCTCGTATTCCAGCTTCAGCAGCTCGGGGAAGAGCAGGAAGGACAGCGTCTGCCGTTCGCGCATGTACATGATCTGCATCTCATTGCCCAGCGTGGGACGCATCGGAACACCGTTGTCATACATCGTATAGGCGCGCAGCAGCGAATCCACCAGCGCCTCCTGGCGGCGGACTGTCTGCGACATCTCCTCGCTGACCTGCGGGGTGATGAGTATCTTCTCGCGCAGGACTTTGCGCACCTCTTCCAGACCAGGGGCGTTTAGCAGCTTGCTTTCGATATTCTCCATTTTATTGCTCTCCCTTCGCGTAATAGTGCCTGCCCTCGGCAGCTGGAGCGCGATGCTTGGAGCCGCGCGCGAACACCAGCACCACAAGCGTCACAATGTAGGGCAGCATCTGCACCAGCTGCGGCGGGATGGAACCCGACTGCAAGCGGTACTGCAGACTCTGCGCCAGGCCGAACAGCAGCGAGCCCAGCCACGCGCCCACAGGGTGCCAGCCGCCGAAGATTACCACCGCCATCGCGATAAAACCGCGGCCCGCGACCATGTCGCGACTGAACATATGAATGTCGCCAATGGACATGTACGCGCCGCCCATCGCGGCCAGAATGCCGCACAGAATCACGCAAATATACTGCGTGCGGTAGACATTGATACCCATGGAACCCGCGGCCTCAGGATTTTCACCGATGACGCGCGCACGCAGGCCGAACACCGTGCGATAGAGCAAAAACCACACGCCGACCATGGCGATGGCAAGCAGTATGAGCATGGGGGATACCTGTCCGAGGATGTCCTTGAGTACGGGAATCTGATTGATGACGGGCAGCGTGATCATGTCAAAGGAGGCCACCTCGCAGGACTTGCCCTTGGCGTTAAAGATCATCTGCAGCAGGACGACGGTCAGGCCCGAGGCCAGCACATTGATGCCCACGCCCGCCAGCACGTGTTCGCACTTAAAGCGAATGGTCAGCACCGCGTGCAGCAGACCGCACAGCGCGCCTGCCATCATCGCAACCAGCAGGCCCAGCCAGGCGCTCTGCGTATAATACGCACCGACCACGCCGAAAAACGCGCCCATGAGCATGGTGCCCTCCAGGCCCATATTGATGATGCCGCTGCGCTCGGAGAGCGTGCCGCCCAGCGCTGCAAACGCGATGGGAATGGATACGCGGATGGAACCCGCAATCAATGAGGTCACGACGGAAAGTACATCACCCATCCCTTACGCCCCCTTCTTCTGGTCGTTCTTTTTGAAATTACGTTTCCGAAGCATCGCCCGCACAATGCCGGGCGTGGATACGAACAGGATCACCAGCGCCTGCAGCACCTGAATGAATTCGCCCGGAATGGACGTCATGCGGTTCATGGAGGTAGAGCCCGCACGCAGCGCACCGAAGATCAGCGCTGAGATCACGGTGCCCAGCGGGGTATTGTTGCCCATGACCGCGATGGCCACGCCGTCAAAGCCGTAACCCGAGGTCATGTTGACGATGAAATAGCCGTGCACGCCCATCACTTCCACCGCACCGCCCATGCCGGCCAACGCGCCGGAGAGGAACATGGTCAGCAGGTTCATGCGTGCAATATTGACGCCGCCCGCCTCGGCTGCATAGGGGTTCTGCGCGATGGCGCGCATCTGATAGCCCGGCGTGGTGCGCGAGAGGAACCACCAGACGAATACCGCAAAGGCCAGCGCCACAAAGATGCCCGTGGTCAGGCGCGAATAGGGAATCAGCGCGGGCAGGGCCGCAGAAGGCTGGATGGTTTCGGTGCGCACCAGCATACCTTCGGCCTTGAACTGATAGTTGGCTAGGTATTCGGCCAAATACTGCGCCACATAGTTGAGCATGATGGTCAGGATGACCTCGCTCACGCGCAGCTTGTTCTTAAGGAAACCCGCCAGCATGGCCCACAGGCCGCCGCCGATCATGCCTGCCAGAAAGCACAGCGGGATGTGCACAAACCACGGCAGGCCCTGCAGATATGCGCCCACCAGCGCCGCCGGGAACGCGCCCGCGATGATCTGGCCCTCAATACCGATGTTGAACATGCCGCCGCGCGCCGCAAACGCCATTGCGAGTCCGGCAAAGATCAGGGGCGTCGCGGTACCCAAGGTCTGCGCAAGGTTGTCCACGCTGCCGAAGGCGCCTGTGAACATCGCGCTATAGCCTTCGATGGGCGAATAGCCCGCGATCATCATCACCACACCCGATACCAACAGCGAAAGAATCAGCGCGATGGCGGAGAGAAAGGTGGTATTCTGCGTGAGCTTCTCCAGTGAGATGCGTTTTTGCTGCGTCATGCCTGCTTGACCTCCTTTTCCACGCTGTCGGGTGTGTGGCCCGTCATCAGCGCGCCCAACGTGCGCTCGTCATACTCACTCGCGTCACGGCGGTCTACGATGCGTCCGTCATAGAGCACCGCAATCTTGTCCGAAAGGCGCATCAGCTCGTCCAGGTCGGCGGAAATGAGCAGCACGGCCTTGCCCGCGTCGCGCATCTTGACCAGCTCGCCATGGATGTATTCAATGGCGCCGATGTCCACGCCGCGGGTGGGCTGTGCGGCGATGATCACCTTGGGATCCTGCGCAAACACGCGCCCGATGATGACTTTTTGCTGATTGCCTCCGGAGAGCGAGCCCACGGTATCCTGAATGGAATCCATGCGCACGTCGTACTGCCGCGCAACGCGATCAGCAAATTCATCGCGCGCCTTGCGGTTGATCAGGCCGTGCCTTGCAAAGGGCTGATTGCGGTGATAGCCCAGCACGATGTTTTCCGCGATGGTAAACCCGCCCACAAATCCGCGCTTGCCGCGGTCCTCCGGGATGTGCCCCACGCCTGCGGCCAGCATGGAGCGCGGCGTGATGCGGCCCGCGGGCAGCTGCTTTCCCTGCAGCACCACGGCGCCGCCGCTGAGGCGCTGCAGGCCCGTCAGCACGTCGATCAGCTCGGTCTGCCCATTGCCCTCCACGCCCGCGATGCCAAGGATCTCGCCCGCGCGAATCTCCAGGCTGATGTCGTCCAGCACGTTGCGCTTATCGCGGGTGACGACTGCGCCGCGCAGCGCCATCACCACCTCGTGCTCGCCGGGCACGGGCTGCTTTTCCGTCTCCAGGGACACGATGCGGCCCACCATCAGCTCCGCCAACTGTGCCTGATCCATCTGCTCCGTCACGGGCAGCGATGCGATGACCTGCCCCTTGCGCAGCACGGTCACGGTATCGGCCAGCTCCAGCGTTTCCTTGAGCTTGTGGGTAATGATGATGATGGTCTTTCCACTTTCCCGAAGCTTGCGCAGCACGCGAAACAGATCGGACACTTCCTGCGGGGTGAGCACAGCAGTGGGCTCGTCCAGAATTAGAATATCTGCCTTGCGATAGAGGGCCTTGAGAATCTCTACGCGCTGCTTGGTGCCGACCGACAGCTCCTCCACTTTCTGCCGCGCGTCCACATGCAGGCCGTACTGGTCGGCCAGCGTATTGACCTCCTCCACCGCCTTTTTCATGTCAAAACAGCCGTGTTTCTTGGGTTCGTAGCCCAATACCACGTTTTCTGCCACCGTCAGCGGCTCGATAAGCATAAAGTGCTGGTGCACCATCGCAATGCCAAGCTCAATGGCCTTGAGCGGGTTTTCGATGACGACGGGCTTGCCCTGTACGACGACCTGCCCCGACGTCGGCGCGTACATGCCGTACAATATATTCATCAGCGTAGACTTGCCTGCGCCGTTCTCACCCAGCAGCGAATGGATTTCGCCGCGCTTGACCATCAGCTCAACGTTGCTGTTGGCCAAAACATTTTTGAACTGTTTGGTGATGCCGTGCATTTCAACAGCGTACATTGCGTCCCCTCGTTTCATTTTTTGATTGCGACCGAACCGCTTTTCATCCTACAAAAGCGTTTTTCCGAACAAATAAACACAGCGGCAGACCCACGGGCCTGCCGCCTTTGTTGCGCTCGCCCGAAGAGCGGGGCGTCTATTTCATTAAGCCAGCGCCGCGATGAAAGCAGCGGAGTCTTCCAGCGTAGCGGGGACTTCGATCTTGCCGTCGATGATGTCCTGCTTGACCTGATCCACCTCGGCGATGATCTCGTCAGAAACCTCGACGTTGGAACCCTCGCGGACGTAATCCACGCCGTTCTCCTTCAGGCCCGCGGACTGAGAGCCGGGCACCAGCTTGCCCGCCTTGGCATCCAGAATGCCGTCGCGGATGATGTAGTTCAGCGTGCGGATACCGGAAACCAGCACGTGGTCGGGATCGATTTTGCACTGGTTGGTGTCCGCGCCGATGACCAGCGCGTTCTTCTCCTGCGCAGCGGTAAACACGCCCAGGCCGGAACCGCCCGCAGCAGCGTAGGCAATGTCGCAGCCGCCGTCGTACAGCGCCAGCGCCAGCTCCTTGCCGGTGGAGGTATCGTTCCAGGCGCCAACGTACTTGCGCTCCACGGTCACGTTCTTATCGGCATAGGCCGCGCCCGCCTCAAAGCCCGCGGCAAACATATTGATGGAGGGAATGTCCATGCCGCCGACAAAGCCCAGCTTGCCGGTCTCGGTCTTCTTGGCCGCCAGATAGCCCAGCAAGAAGGCCTTCTCGTTGTCGCGGAAGGTCACGGAGGTGACGTTGGGCAGGTCGCCGCAGTCGCCGTCGACAAACATAAACTTCTGCTCGGGGAACAGACCGGACACCTTGGTCACAGCCTCCACACCGTCAAAGCCGGAGCCGATGATCAGGTCATACTCGCCGGTCTTGGCCAGCTCCATGTAGTGGCCCTCGAACTCGGCGACCTCGGTGGGCTCGACCACCTGCACGGTGATGGACTCGTCTTCCGCCATCGCCAGCTTGCAGCCGTCGTACATGCTGTCGTTAAAGGACTCATCGCCCAAACCGCCGACACCCAGCACGATGGCAACCTTGAAGCCGTCGCCGCTGTTGGCCGCGGGCTTCTCGGGAGAGGTGGTGCAGCCGGCCAGGGTCAGCGCCAGCAGCGCCGCCAGAACCAGAGCAAGAATCTTTTTCATGGTCAGGATCTCCTTTTCTCCACAAATGGAACGTTTATGAATCAACGCCTACTTGGCGTTCATTCTGGTGTTGACATCGCCGGGCACGGGCAGCAGATACTCCTTGCAGCGGCACTGCTTCTTCGCCGGGTCAATGGCGGCCAGGGTGTTGATCACGATGCGACCGAACTTGTCCGCGCACTCATGATATAGGTCGAAGATGGGGCGCTTCCAATCGGGATTGATGCCCTCGGCGGTATTGGAAACCAGATAAATGGCGGCGTAGCAAGCGCCGATGGCGCGGGCCAACGCAGCCTCCGGCATCATGGTATGGCCGCAGATGTCGCAGTGCTGGTCGTACAGGCGGCGGATCTCCGCCTTAGTCTCAAAGCGGGGCGCCTCATCCACGGCATAGATACCGCGGCCAAACACGCGCGGATACTCCTTGCACGCCTCCTGATAGAGCAGCTGTGCAAGGTCGGGGCACACGATGTCGCGCATGCGCACGATCTTGTCGGTAAACTTGCTCAGGTAGGAGATGCGCTTAGTCTGGTCGATCAGATCGTCGGGGATGATGACGTCGCCGGGATCGAGCAGCGGGTTGATGCCTCCGCCGGAGCCGTCCGCCACAATGTATTTCACGCCGGCGCGCTGCAGCACCCAGAACACGCGCTCAGAAGGCGTGTCATGGTAGGGCGACAGGCCGAACCAGCCATGAAACGGAATGTCCAGCACAGTGTGCGGCAAATGATCCGCCGTCATCTCCGCCGGAATTTCAAAGAGCATCATGGGCACAGTGGTGCCAAACGGCGTTTCAAACTCCATGTCGCGCTCGAGCACTCTGACGCCCGCAATGCCCGTGTTGTCCGGAAAGTCGCCGCCCCAGGTGCCGGAGCCACCCATATGCGCATAGTCGGCGCGGGGGATCTCATTTCTGATCATGTTTCTCTCTCCCTGTTATTTCGTCGTATCTCTGTTCTGTACACGAACTTTACAAGTATGCTACAAGTATACAAAGAACGCCTGATTTCGTCAATCGACTTCACATCTTCTTAACCAACAAAAATCGAATATTAACATGCTTTCTTAATTAAATACGCCATCAATCCCGAACATTTCCCGAAAGAAGCACGGTATTTTCGCGCAGAGTGTTCGGATAATATTGTAAAAGCCGCACACCCGGATTCCGGGCATGCGGCTCAGACGCGTTTGCTGTTTAGAGCCGGCTGGCGATCTCGCGCGCGACGACGACGCCGGTGACGGATGCCTGCATCAATCCTCTGGTGATGCCTGCACCGTCGCCGATGGCAAAGAAATTGCGGACGGCCGTCTCGAACTTATCGTCCACCGTGACCTTGGAAGAGTAGAACTTGACCTCTACGCCGTAGAGCAGCGTATTCTTGCTATACAGACCGGGCGCGAGGTGGTCGAAGGCGCGCATGGCCTCAATGATGCTGGTCAGGTGACGGTGCGGCAGCACAAAGGACAGGTCGCCCGGCACCGCAGTGGTCAGCGTGGGGACGGTGGTGGACTTTTTAAGCCGCGAAGCGTCGGTGCGACGTCCCTGCAGCAGGTCGCCCAGGCGCTGCACCATGATGCCGCCGCCCGTGAGCATATTACCCAGCTGTGCGATGTACTTGCCATACTGCGTGGGCTGGTCAAAGGGCTCGGTAAACTTGGTGGATACCAGCATGGCAAAGTTGGTGTTCTCGGTGTGGCGCGATTCATCGGCATAGCTGTGACCGTTGACCACCGCAATGCTGCCGTCGTAATGCTCCTCGGATACCAGTCCGCCGGGATTCATGCAGAAGGTGCGCACTTTATTTTCAAAGGTATCGGAGTAGTAGACCAGCTTGGCCTCGTACAGGTGTTTAGTCAGGTGATCCATCACGGAATTGGGAACCTCGACGCGCACGCCGATGTCCACTTCATTGTTGAGCGTGGAGATGCCTACGCGGTGCGCAAGCTCCGTCAACCACGACGCGCCCGCGCGGCCCGGGGCCGCAACGACGTACTTGGCCGCTACAGTCTCCGCCTCGCCACCCTTCTTTCTGAGCACCGCGCCCTGCACTGTGCCATCCTCCACCAATATGCTTTCGCAGGTGGTGAACTCCTGGAAGGTGAAGGTATCGCTCTGCAGCAGCTTGTGGTACATCGCGCGCAACACATCGAAGGAATACTCAGTTCCCATGTGCCGCACGGGACAAGGAACGAGCTGGATGTTGTACTTGCTGGCCTCGTAACGGAACTCCTCCACCTTTGGGTCGTTGAGCCCGTGCACGGCAGTGGGCGCTCCAAAGGAAAGATACTGCTCGTCGCAGTAATGAATCAGCTCACGCACCTCCTGGCGGGGCAAATAATCGGGCAGATTGCCTCCCACCTCCTCGGAGAGCGAGAGCTTGCCATCGGAAAAGGCGCCCGCGCCCGCCCAGCCCTGCATGATGCCGCAGGGCTCACAGCCTACGCAGTGGCCCAGTTTTCGGGCTGGGCAGGCGCGGCGGTCAATGCTGCTGCCCGCGTCCACCACCAGAACGCGCGCATTGGGGGAGGTCTTTTGCAGTTCCAGCGCAGTGAAGATGCCCGCAGGACCCGCTCCGACGACAATGACGTCAAATTCGCGCATGGGATTCACTCCATCATATCATTTTATCTGTGCGGAACTCACCCGCACAAACCTATTTATTTTAACATAGAAATGCCTGAATATCAAGCTTTTTTGCAAATCCGAATGTTCTTTGCTCTT
>DKYK01000026.1 GCA_002492415.1 Christensenella sp. UBA7102 | reverse complement strand
TCCCGGTATTTTGACAAGAAGGGCTACCTGATCCGCCTGGTGGAGGAAGACGGCACGCACCGCGAGGAAAAGATGATGGGCATGGCGGCGCACTACGAGTGGGCGCTGCACGGGCCGTATCTGGACAAGACGCTGATCCGCAACTATATGTGGTACAACATCGCGGGCGAGCTGATGGGGTACGCCCCCAACGTCCGCTTCTGCGAGGTGATGATCGACGGCGTGTATCAGGGCGTGTACGTGATGACCGAGACCATCACCAACGGCAACGACTGCCGCCTGAACATCTCCGAGCCCATTGAAGGGACTGACAAGACCGGTTACCTGCTGCGCCTGGACCGCGGCAGCAGCACGCCGATGAAAAACATCGAGACTTTTACACAGTATGCCTATCGGAGCCTGCAGAAAAAAGACATTAAGTATCCCCGCGCAGGAGACCTGACGCCGGAGCTGGCAAACGCCATCGCGCAGGATTTTTCCGATTTTGAAAAGAGTCTGTATTCTTTTGATTACGACACCGACGACTACGGGTATTTTCATGACATCAATGTGCAGTCCTTCGTAGATTATTTTATTATCAATGAGTTCACCACAAACTATGATGCTGGGTGGCTGTCCACCTACATCTACCGGGACATCGGCGGAAAGTACAGCATGGTCGCCTGGGATTTCAATTCAGCATGCAACAATTACCTGTATTCCGTGATTGATTTGCAGCATTTTGAATTTCAGTACGATATTTGGTACTATATGTTAATGAAGGATGAGAGCTTTACCGAACGCATTATCAGCCGGTATCGGGAGCTGAGGGAGAGCTATCTAAGCGAGGAATACCTGTACCAATACATGGATGAGGTCGAAGCGTATCTGGGCGACGCCGTGGAACGGAACTTTGCGGTGTGGGGAGATTCCTTTGACAAGGACTTGCTCCATCCCGCTGAGCGCAACCTCCACAGCCATGAGGAGGCGATGCAGCAGATGGAGGACTTCATCCACGAGCGCGGCGAATGGATGGATGAGAACATTGAAGTGCTGCGGCAGTACAGCCATGAGTCCAAGAACAAGAAGTTCAACCACTGACGGGCGAGCGAGGGAGGACGGGGTTTGAAAAAATTTATCATCATCGCCTGCATCGTGGCGGCGCTGCTCTTTGCGTGGAACGCGGCCCATTACGACCTGGGCATCTACATCGATTTCCACCCGAATGCGCCGGTCACCGCCTTTATGACGACGGATGAGGACACCATCTACATGGAGAAGGACGGGAAGGCGGAGCCCTTTGAAATTCGGGGCGTGAACCTGGGCGTGGGCATCCCCGGCGAGTGGGCGACGGACTACGCCATCGACGAGGAAACCTACCTGCGCTGGTTTGCCTATATTCAGGAGATGGGCGCCAACACCATCCGCGTCTACACCATACTGCAGGACGACTTCTACAACGCGTTTTACGAATACAACCAGGGCCGCGAGGAGCCGCTGTACCTGATCCACGGCGTTTGGGTCAACGACTATGTGCAGAACTCCCACCGCGACGCCTACGACAAGGACTTCCGGCAAACCTTTTTGGACGATTGCCGGACGGTGGTGGACATCCTGCACGGAAAGAAGAATTTCTCCCTGGGCTACGGGCTGGGCTCGGGGTCCTACCGCAAGGACGTCTCCCCATGGGTGATCGGCTACATCCTCGGCGTGGAGTGGGAGGACGTCACCGTGGTATATACCGACCACAAGTACCCGGAGCGCAGCCAGTACCAGGGCAGGTATCTGTATACGACGGAGGATGCCACGCCCTTTGAGGCCATGCTGTGCGAGGTGGGCGATAAGATCATCGAGTACGAGTCCAAGCGCTACAAGCAGCAGCGGCTGGTGGCCTTCTCCAACTGGCCGACGACCGATCCGTTCGACTATGCAGCGCTGATTACCGGATATTTTTTCAAATGCGCCAAGGTGGATGTGGAGCACATTCAAACGACGGAAGAATTTCTGTCCGGACACTTCGCCTCCTACCACGTCTACCCGTATTATCCGGATTACCTGAACTATGAGGAGGATAAGAGCGGCTTTGAACGAACGGAAGACGGCAGAATCAACACCTACCGCACCTATCTCAAGCGCCTGACCGAGCACCACACCATTCCCGTGGTGATCTCGGAATACGGCGTATCCACGGGACGCGGCATGGCGCAGAGGGATCAAAACACGGGCCGGAATCAGGGCAATATGTCCGAGAGCGAGCAGGGGCAGGCGCTCATCGACTGCTATGAGGACATCATGGCGGCGGGCTGTGCCGGCAGCTGCGTGTTCACCTGGCAGGACGAGTGGTTCAAGCGCACCTGGAACACCATGCACGCCGTCGACCTGCTCAACACGCCGTACTGGAGCGATTACCAGACCAACGAGCAGTACTTCGGCCTGCTGTCCTTTGACCCGGGGAAGGAAAAGAGCGTCTGCTACGTGGACGGCGATCTGTCCGAGTGGAGCGAGGAGGACCTGGTGATCCGGAACGGGGACCTGTCGGTCTGCATGAAGTACGACGAAAAATTCCTGTACTTCCTCGTGCGCAAGGAGGGCGCCGATGCGGCGAGCGAAACGCTGTACCTGCCCATCGACATAACTCCCAAGACCGGCAGTACCTATTGCGAAAACTACGGACTCAGCTTTTCGCGCGCCAGCGATTTTCTGATGGTGATCGACGGGCAGGAGAACAGCCGCGTGCTGGTGCAGGAGCGCTACGAGGTGCTGCGCGCGATGTACCGGCACGAGATCGAGGATAAGGACGCGTTCATCGATCCCCCGGACCCGGACACGCCGGTGTTTAAGCAGATTCACCTGATGCTGCAGACGGCAACGCCGTTGTTGACGGGAAACTGGCAGGCGACGGCCGAGACTTACGAAACCGGCAAGCTCACCTACGGAAACGCCAACCCGGAGTCGCCGGACTTCAACTCGCTGGCGGACTTCATCTTTTCCGGCGACTGCGTGGAGATCAAGCTGCCCTGGCAGCTGCTGAACTTCTCCAATCCCTCAGAGATGATGGTGCACGACGACTACTACGAGCACTACGGGGTGGAGAATCTGCACATCCAGGAGATGTATGTGGGCGTCTCGGACGGCGAAACGGCGGGACAGCGCATCCCGATGGAGGCCCTCCCGCTCGAGGGCTGGGGAACCAACGTGACCTACCACGAGCGGCTGAAGCAGTCCTACTATATGATGAAAGAACACTGGGCGGAGAGCAAGTGACGCGGCGCCGGGAGAAAGGAGGGTGCGTATGAGGGCAGAGATGCTGATCTACATCTACGGGGCGATCTGCCTGAGCATGATCGGCTTCAACCTGCTGTACAACCTGGCCATGAAGCGGCGCGAACCGCGGCTGGAAAAGCAGTGCGAAAAGATGAAGAGCGAGGTCATGAGGCAGCTGGACGCCATCCGGAAGAGCGGCGCCGTCCAGCCCGATCACCTGCACAATCTGCAGCGCCGCCTGCAGAAACTGAAAAACCTGATGGCGTTTGACCGGGTGATGCAGCCGCTGTGCGAGGGCGCGCGGGACGACGCGGTGACGCAATATCTTGCGCAGATCCGCCCGGCGATGCTGTACCTTGCGGACTGCTATCGGCGGCGGGACGCGACACAGGCGGCCTATTTTGCCTTTCTGCTCTCACGATATATCATCAAAAAGCAGATGCCCATCGATTCCATACAGGATGTGCTGCTTGGGTATATACAAAAGCAGAACCTGTACTGCAGCGTGAACGCTTTGCAGGCGCTCTGCGCGTTCGGGGACGCCGGGCACGTGCTCGCGGCCCTGAAGCTCCTGGATGCGAGCCCGGTGTTTATGCACGAAAAAATACTGACAGAGTCGCTGCTCTCTTATGCGGGCGATCATGACGATCTGATCCGACTCTTGTGGATGGACATCGACGCCCATTCGGAGCAGATGCAGCTGGCCATATTGAATTATATCCGCTTTAAGACCGACGGCTATCAGCAGGAAATGTTTGCGGTGATGCAGGACGAGGGCAAGGACAAGGAGCTGCGGCTGTCGGCCATCCGCTACCTGGGACGGTACACGTATGAACCAGCGTTGGACGCGCTGATCGCCTTTGCATCGGACCGAGACCTATCCAACTGGGAATACGCCACGGTCAGCCTCTCCTCTCTGGTGCGGTATCCCGGCGACCGGGTGATGGACACGCTCAAGGCGGCGCTGCACAGCTCCAACTGGTACATCCGGCAGTCCGCCGCGCTCAGCCTGGAGGCGCGCGGAGTGGATTACGGCAGCATGATGGATGTGATTGCGGGAAACGATCGCTATGCGCGGGAAATGGTGACCTACCGGCTGGAAACCCAGAGGCTGCAGAAGGCGGGTGGAAGACGATGATGGACGCATTTAAGACTTTTTTTGATTATGTAAACGCGCTTTTCGTACTCTATATGATCGGGTATGCCAGCTTCCTGTTTCTGGCCGTGACGGTCGGGTCCTCTACGCTCTATCAGGCAAAGCGCCGCAACCTGCTCAAGAGCGAGCTGTGGGGGAAGTACTATGTTCCGGTCACGATCATCGTACCGGCCTATAACGAGGAGATGACCATCGAGAGCAGCGTCCGCTCTCTGCTCGCGCTGGAATACCCGCTCTACGAAATCATCGTCGTGGACGACGGCTCCAGGGACAGCACCGCCCAAATCCTCCAGAAAGCCTTCCATATGCAGCAGGTGAGCCGCCCGATCCAGCGCAAGGTCCCCTGCCGGCAGGCGGAGGCCGTCTTTGAGACGCACGAGTTCAAGGTGCCGATCACCCTGATTCGAAAGCAGAACGGCGGAAAGGCGGATTCCCTGAACATGGGAATCAACGCGGCGAAATATCCTTACTTCATCTGCATGGACGCGGACTCCGTGCTGCAGTATGACTCTTTGGAGAGAATCGTGCGGCCGGTGCTGGAGGAGGGCGATGTGGTCGCGGTGGGCGGGGCGGTGCGCCCGTGCAACGGCGCGGAGATCCAGAACGGCAGGGTCGTCTCGTATCATTTGCCGGATAAAATCCTCCCCTGCATGCAGGTCCTGGAATACGACCGCTCGTTTCTTGCGGCGAGAATACTGTTTGATAAGTTCAACGGCAGTCTGATCATCTCCGGGGCGTTCGGTCTGTTTAAGAAGAGCGTCGTCATCGACGCGGGCGGATATGATTCGACCACAATGGGCGAGGACATGGAACTGGTCACCAAGCTGCACGTGTTCTGCCGGGAGCACAATCTTCCCTACCACATTCGCTATGCGACGGATGCGATCTGCTGGACGCAGGCCCCGGAAACCCTGACGGACCTGCGCAAGCAGCGGCGGCGCTGGCACATCGGATTGTTCCAAACCATGAAGCGGCACCGGCGCATGCTGGCAAACCCCAAGTACGGATTGGTGGGTTCCATCAGTTATTTGTATTTTCTGATCTACGAGCTGCTCTCGCCCTACATCGAGATCTTCGGTCTGATCACGATTGTGGTGGCCTTTGCATTGGATCTGATCAACGTGCCGTTTATGATCTTATTTTTCTTGATTTATGTGGCGTATTCCGCTATCTTATCTCTGACGGCCTTTTTTGCCCGCATCCACACCATCGATTTGAAGCTGACGGCGCTGGATGTGCTCAAGGCAATCGGCCTGTGCGCGCTGGAGGTATCCTGCCTGCGCTTCATATTGGCCTTTACGCGGGCCACCGCGCTGGTTGGCTACAAAAAGAAGAAAAATTCCTGGGGAAGAATCGAAAGAAAGAAAATCCAGTTTAAGTAAATTGGAGGAGCGGTATGAAAACGGAGGATTTGAAAACGGGGCTGTTCGGGTTCCGGAAGGCGAGCGTGTTTCAGTATATATCGGAGATCGAGGAGGAATGCTCCGCGAAACTCATGGAAAGAGACGCACAGATCAAAAAAAATGAGGAGCAGTATCTGCTGCGCACGCAGCAGCTGGAGGAAGAGCTGAGCGATTTGAAAGAGGCGCTTGAAAAACAAAAAGGCGTGCGGAAGACGGCCGACGCGCAGCGCGGCGGCGCGTCCGCAGCACAGGAGCAAGAGGCGCAGCGGCTGGGCGAACTGCTGGAGAAAAAGCGCCAGGAGCTCAAAGCGTGCGAGACGCAGATTCAGCATATCCGGGAAACGCTCCAGACGCTCTTGAGCGAGATGAACGGGCAGGTCCAGGAACTGAGGCCGGATGCGGAAGAGGGGCACCCAACCCGGAATATGTCCCTGTTTTTGAGAAAAAACGAATCCGTAGAGTAAGGCGGGAATAGATGCCGTGGAAGAGAAAATGCTTGTCTATGTTGCGGGAAACCCGCAGGCTTACCCCATTGAATATTATGACGCGGATTCGCAGACCTACCAGGGGGTGATCCCGGGGCTGCTCCGGGAGTTTTCGGCGAAGAGCCGGTATGAGATCGTTTACTACCAGGCGGGCGGCGCGGACGGGCGGGAGCGCCTTGCGAAAAACCTGCAGGTGGACATTGTGTCCGGATACGCGCAAGGGGATGCCCTGCCTGACGGCGCGCAGTCGGCCACCGTCTTTCATACCATGCAGGACGGGCAGGACATGGCGTATCAGCTCTGCTTTACGCAGGCGGCCCCGGAGAGCCTGCGGGCGGATCTTCGCGCATTTCTGGAGACCGTGTCCCCGGAGAGGGTCAGCGGCCTTCTGATTGCGGAGGCGGAGGCGCCGTTGAACCCGAAGGGATTGTACTGGGGAATCGGCGGGCTATCCCTTGCCCTCGTCCTGCTGCTGACCGTGATGATCCTGGTCGTGAGAAATGATCGGAAGAAACTCAAAAAGGCGCGGCAGGACCTGGAGACCGACGATACGACCGGGCTTGGCAATATGGATTATTTGCTGCGGTATCACAGGCAGCTGATCAACGACTGGAACCGCATCCTGTACAGCCTCGTGTATTTTTACGTGGACACCGACCGGCTGCGCCGGCTCAGCAGCGGAGAAGAGACGGATGACTTTCTGCGCTACTGCGCGATGATTCTGCAGGAATATACGGCGGATACGGATATTCTGGCAAGAGTATCGGAGCGCGGGTTTGTGCTGCTCAAACTCTCCGGCAACGCGCAGAAGCTGGATGAATGGTTCACGCCCGTTTTCTACCGCGTTCGCGCGTATACGCAGAAATATAACAAGCCCTTTGAGGTGAACATGACCGCCGGGGTCTACCCGCTGGAGGTTAAGGACCGGGAGCTGGACGAGATGATTTTCAGCGCCGGCCAGGCCGCCCAAATGGCGGCGCGGGAGCATCGGGACTATGTGATCTGTACCGACGGGATGCTGGAAAAGATCGAGGAAGAAAGGCAGCTTCAGGCGGATATGGAGCAGGCCTTTGCGAAAGACGAATTCCAGCTGTATATCCAGTTTTATGTCGATGCGCATTCCTTGAAAATCGTGGGAGGGGAGGCGCTTGCCCGCTGGAACCACCCGCAGAAGGGTCTGCTGACGCCCTCTTCCTTTATCCCCCTGCTGGAGCGGGAAAAAGCGATCAGCAGGCTGGATTATACCTGCCTGAAAAAAGTGTGCGGCTTTTTGGAAGGACTTTTAAAGCAGCAGGTCGAAGTCTTTTTTGTATCCTGCAATTTTTCGCGCGAGACATTTGCCGCGGCGGATTTTGTGGACCGGTGCAAAGAAATCATCAATGACTACCATTTTCCCAGGGAACTGCTGATCTTTGAGATCACGGAAAGCGTCTCGACAAGAAGCATGGCGCAGATCAAGCGAAACGTCCTTGCGCTAAAGGAATATGGCGTGCAGATTGTGCTGGATGATTGGGGCGACGGCTTTACTTCCTTCTACGATCTGCAGAAATACCCGGTGGATGGGATTAAGCTGGATAAGAATCTCGTGGATGATGTCATGACCGAAAGCGGGAAAAGCATACTGAAAACCATGATCCAGGTGGGACACGAGCTGGACGTCACCATACTGGCAGAGGGCGTGGAGACCGAAGAGCAGGTGCAGGTATTGCAGGACCTGGACTGCGACGTCTTTCAGGGATTCCGATTTTCCTACCCCCTGCCGGATTGGGAGGCCATGGACCAGGTGCTCGAGCAGCTCTCCCCTCGTTTCCCCAAGGGGTAAACCCGCCGCGCAGGCGAGAATACAGGGGGGCATGGGCGAGAAGAAAAGAAAAAGTGGGGCGAATCGGAAAGCCATGCAGAAGCAGAAAATTCTAATTGTGGATGATTCAGAAATCAATCGCATCCTTTTGCGGGACATTTTGGAAGATCAATATGAGATTACAGAGGCTGAAAACGGCGCGCAGGCGGTCGAGATCCTGGCGCAGAGCGATACGGATTTCTGGTTCGTGCTTCTGGACATCATGATGCCTGAGATGGACGGCTTTGATGTGCTCAACTACATCAACAAGCACTATTGGAACGACAGGGTCGTCGTGATGATGATCTCTTCGGACGACTCGGCGGAAAAGATCAACCGCGCCTACAGCCTGGGAGCGTTTGACTATATCGGCCGGCCGTTTGATCCGATGATCGTCAGCAAACGAATCGCGAACACGCTAGCCCTCTATGCGCGCCAGAACGACCTGGAGAAGGCCGTAGAAGAGCAGTTCTATGAGCAGCAGAAGAACAACGACCTGATGATCTCCATTTTGTCCCATATTGTGGAGTTTCGCAATGGGGAAAGCGGTCTGCATATACAGAATGTCAAAGCGATTACGAAGCTGCTGCTCATTCAATTGGCGCAGGTTACGGATAAATATCCTCTTTCAAAAGAGGAGATCGATTTGATCAGCATGGCTTCCGCGATCCATGATGTCGGAAAAATTTCCATTCCGGAGGAGATTTTGAACAAGCCCGGCAGGCTGACCGCGCAGGAATTTGAATTGATGAAAACGCACGCGGAAATCGGCTCCAAGATGATGTCCGACCTTCCGATTGATCAGTTCAATTCGCCGCTTGCGAAAATCTCCTACGAGATCTGCCGATGGCACCACGAGCGCTACGACGGCTGCGGATACCCGGACGGGCTGAAAGGGGACGAAACGCCCATCGCCGCCCAGGTGGTGGCGATGGCCGATGTATACGACGCCTTGACGAGCGACCGATGCTATAAAAAGGCCTTTTCGCACGAAGAGGCGCTGAGAATGATCATGGAGGGAAAATGCGGCGCGTTCAACCCCATTTTGCTGCAGTGCCTGAACGAGGTTGCGGCCAGGCTGAAAAAAACGCGCCCAAACAGCGGCTGGAAGCTGGAGGCGGAAAAGGGGCGGGAGCGACAGATCAAAACCGAACAGGCGGGGATGGTGGGCCAGAACAACCAGGAGGTGCTGTCGGCCCAGCCGGAGTACATGAAGCTGCTGTACATCGATCCCATGATGAATGTGTACAATCGCCGCTACTACAAGGAGTTTATCCAGAGCGGCGCAGATGTCAAAGCGGTAGCCCTGATCGATATGGACAACATAAAACAGATCAACGACGATTACGGGCGGGAGGTCGGCGATCGCGTGCTGCAGCGCGCCGCGCAGCTGCTCTCCTCGCGGATACGAAAGAGCGACTATCTGATTCGCTATGGCGGAGACGAGTTTTGGATCGGGTCGAGAAACATAACCCGAAGCGCGTTTGAGCAGAGGCTGGAGGAGATCCGAAAGAGCTTTGAAGAGCTGACGATCGAGGGGTATCCTCAGCTGTATGTGACGGTGAGCATCGGCGGCGTCTATGGCGCGCAGGGGCCGGAAACCTCCTTTGATATGGCGAACGAGCTGCTCAGTCAGGCCCAAATCAGCAAGAACAAAGTCGTCCTGCGCTTTTTGAACGACAAAACGGACGACATTTGAGTGGAGGAGCGTGTGTGATGAACCTGCAGGAATGCTATGAGAAATTCGGCGGCGACTATGACGGGGTGATGGGCAGACTGCGGCGTGAGCAGCTGGTCCGGAAACTTTTGTATAAATTCCTGGACGACAAGAACTTTGAATTGTTCGAAGCGTCCATGCAGAGGCAGGAATACGACGAGGCATTGCGGGCAGTCCATACGCTCAAGGGCGTCTGCCAGAACCTTTCCTTTGGTCAGCTGTATGAGAGCAGCAGCCGGATCACCCTGGCGCTCAAGGAAAAGGATTACGGTGCGGCAGCGGAACTGGCGCCCCAGCTGGCCGCGGACTATGGCCGGGTGATGCAGGCGATTGCAGAATACCAGAGCAGCGTGGAGGAATAGCGCAATGGAGGGCAGAAAGAGGAAGAACCACACGGCGCGGTTTTTGATCGCCAGCTTTTTAGGGCTCCTGATTTTCAGCATCATCGCCTTTAGCGGCCTGGGAATCTACATGACCCGGATGAGCCACAGCGCGTTTCACGAGATCGGGCAGATCTATATGGCCGGCATGAGCGAGCAGATTGCCAGCCACTTCGAGTCGGTCATCAAGCTGCGCTTCAATCAGGTTCACGCGCTGGTGTCCGTCGTCCCGTCGGACGGCCGCGACCAGGAGGAGCTCTATTCGGAATTGGTCTACCGAGCGAGGGCCAGGGACTTTGGCTACCTGGCCCTTTGCTCTTCCGACGGAAACTTTGAAACGCTGTATGGCGAGTTCATCCAGCCGCTGAACCCCGAGCCCTTTGTGGAGGCGCTGGTCCGGGGAGAGCAGCGGGTCGCCATCGGTGAAGACGCCGAGGGAAAAGAGGTCGTGCTCTTCGGCGTGGACGCCGATTATCCCATGTTGGATGGAAGCCCGAGCACGGGGCTTGTGGCGGCTGTGCCGCTGGAGTACATCACGGATTTCCTCTCTTTAAATAAAGAAAACCAGATGCTGTCCTTCTGCGTCATTCGGGATGACGGCAGCATTGTCATCGACAATTCCCATATTGGATTTGGAGATACCTCCCGGTATCTGCCGGAAATGCTTGAGGCGTACGATCACTCGGAGTACTCGGCTCAGGCGTTTTCCGATGCGCTGCAGAACGATCAGACCTATGCGTCCACCATTAAAGTCGACGGGAAGGAGCAAAAGCTCTACAGCATCCCGCTGTCCAACTCGGAATGGAACCTGATCTCCATCATGCCGTATAACCGGATCAACGGCGTGATGGATACGCTGAACAGCCAACGCACGAGATTTACGGTGCTGGCCTGCCTGTCCGTTTTGGTCTGTATGATCCTGATTTTTATCGGGTATTTCCACATGACCAACCAGCAGCTGCTGGAGCTGGAAGCGTCCCGCCGCACGGCGACGGAGGCGAGCAAGGCCAAGAGCGAGTTCCTGGCGAACATGAGCCACGACATCCGCACGCCGATGAACGCCATCGTGGGCATGACCGCCATCGCCACGGCGCATATCAACGACACAGAGCAGGTCAAGGGCTGTCTGCGGAAAATCACGCTGTCCAGCAAGCAGCTGCTGGGGCTGATCAACGACGTACTGGATATGTCCAAAATCGAGAGCGGCAAGATGACGCTGACGACGGAGAATACATCCCTGATCGATCTGTTTGAAGGGGTCGTCAGCATCATGCAGCCGCAGGTCAACAGCAAAAAACAGAGCTTTGACGTGCATGTGGACAACATCACAACGGAGAATGTGTGGTGCGACGGCGTGCGCCTGAATCAGGTGCTGCTCAACCTACTGTCCAACGCGACCAAGTACACGCCGGAGGGCGGCGCCATCCGGCTCTCCCTCTATGAGGAGAGCTCGCCCAAGGGGGAGAACTACGCCCGCATGCACATGGTCGTCAAGGACAACGGCATCGGCATGACGCAGGAATTCCTGAAAAAAATCTACGACTCCTACAGCCGCGCGGACGAAAACCGCATCCACAAAATCGAGGGCGCCGGGCTGGGCATGGCGATTACCAAGTACATCGTGGACGCCATGGAGGGCGCCATTGACGTGAGCAGCGAACCGAACCAGGGAACGGAATTTCACCTCACGTTTGACTTTGAAAAGGCGCCCGCCAGGGAGGTGGACATGGTGCTGCCGGCCTGGAACATGCTGGTGGTGGACGACGATGAATTCCTGTGCAGATCCACGATGGACACGCTCAAAACCTTCGGCATCCGGGCGGAATGGACGCTGAGCGGAGAGAAGGCGATTGAGCTTGCGGTCGCGCGCCATAAAAGAGGGGACGATTATCAGATCATTCTGTTGGACTGGAAGCTGCCCGGCATCAACGGGATCCAGGTCGCAAGGGAACTGCGGCGCCATTTGGGAAAAGAAATCCCCATCCTGCTGATTTCGGCTTACGATTGGAGCGAATTTGAGACGGAGGCGCGGGAAGCGGGGATCGACGGTTTCATTTCCAAGCCGTTGTTCAAGTCCACGCTGTTCTATAATCTGCGCAAATTCATGGGATTGGAGAAAACACAGTCCCAGGCGCAGGAGCAGACGGCGGAGCTGACTGGACGCCGCATTCTGCTGGCTGAGGACAACGAGATCAACTGGGAAGTCGCAAGCGAGCTGCTGAGCGAGCTGGGGCCGGAAGTGGAGTGGGCGGAGGACGGACAGATCTGCCTGGAGAAGTTTGAAAAATCCCCGGCGGGGTATTATGATTTGATCTTTATGGACATTCGCATGCCGCACATGACGGGATACGAGGCCGCGCAGGCCATCCGCAAATCCAGCCACCCGGACGCGGCGTCGATTCCCATCATCGCCATGAGCGCGGACGCCTTTTCCGAGGACATTCAGCGCTGCCTGGACTGCGGCATGAATGGGCATGTGGCCAAGCCCATTGACCTTGCGGAAATCACAAAGGTGCTGGAAAAGGCTCTCAAGTGAGAAAGGGCCGGCGCCAGGTCTGAAAAAACCTCCGGACGGATGGACAAACCATCGGTCCGGAGGTTTCATCATAAAGAAGAGACGCACGGGGCTTTTCTCCGCCTGCGGCGCGTCAGCGTTGACTATTTACAATGACCTCGCCCTTTGCCTTGTCAAGATCCATGATGATTTCGCCGACCTCAGGCACGAAAATGCGGCCGGACAGCGGATTCTTGATGCTGACCACGGGCGAGACGATGGAGGCCTCCACCTCGGAGCGCTCAAAACACAGGTCTGTGTCGATCATCTCGCAGTGGATCAGCTTGAGGTTTTTGCAGTAGCAAAGGGGCTGCGTGCCGATGATCCTGCAGTTTTCAAAGGTGAGGTTTTCGCTGTACCACGCCAGATACTCGCCCTTGATCACACTGTTGCGCACCACGATGTCTTTGGCGTGCCAGAAAGCATCCTTGGTGTCAAAGCTGCAATCCTCCAGTACGCAGTTCGAGATGTACTGGAAGGAGTATTTGCCCTGCATCCGCACGTTTTTCAAGGTGAGATGATCGGAGCGCATCATGAAGTACTCGCTGCGCACCGTGCAGTCCTCCATCTCCATGCCCCGCACCGACCAGCCAAATTCGGGCGAAATCACGTCGCAGTCCCGCATTTTGACAGCGCCGCACTCCCGCAGCGCCTTGATGCCGTGGAGCCTGCTGCTCTCAATTTCGATTCCGTGGGAGTACCACAGCGCCGCGCGGCAGGCCGGGGTCAATTCACAGTCCGCAATGCGCAGCCCCTCGTCATGCCAGAAAGGGTAGCGGAGATTGAAAAAGCAATTCTCCACGCGCAGGCCGCGGCCCTCCTTCAGGGCGCTTTCGCCGTCCGCGGGGCCGTCAAAGCGGCAGTTTTTTACGGTCAAGTCCTGCAAAGCGTACAGGGCTCTTTCCTCGTCAAAGGTTTGATTTGCTATGGTGTGCATCCGCGTAGGTTCCTTTCGTTGTGCATGGGCACAGTCGATTCGCGATGCACCCTGCACGCTTTACCCTTTATTATACGGCAGGCGGGGGAAAATGGCAAATGCTTATGCGCAATGCGCCGGTATGCCCAGAGACTATAGGGGAAGCGGTTTTTTTATCAAAACCCGTTCACATGGTGGCGCGCCGCGCGTAAACGTGGTATACTAAACTAAAATGCCCTTGTGCGCGTTTTCGGACGCGGGCGGGATGAAGTGCAAGGAGGTGCGTCGGCATTGGCAGACGGACGTGTGCTGTCCTTTCGGCCGGAGTCCGGCTTTTACCATAAGCGCGCGGTGAAGTCCATCGAGAAAGGGGAGTATACCGCGGCACTGAAAAACCTGCGGCGTGCGGTTCAGATGGAGCCGGACGACCTGGGGCTTCGGCTGGACATCGCCGATGCGTATGCCCGCATGGGGCTCTACGAGCGCAGCAATCTGGAGATCCAGCTGATGTTCCATCGACCCGATCTCCCTGCCGAGGCCATATTCGGCATGGCGAGCAACTTCATGGCCATGGGCGACTATGACCAGGCCGAGGCCATGTACCACGCCTATGAGCAGGTGGAGCCGGAGGGCGAATTTGTCGACCAGGCGGACGATGCGCTGGCGTATATCGCCGAATGCGACTATGAGACGGAACTGGACCGCGAGCTGGACGAGCTGAGCATGGATGGCAAGGCGGCGCTGGACGCCGGAGACTTGGAACATGCGGTGGACTGCTTGGAGCGCGCGCTGCAAAAGGATCCGAGCATGACCTATGTGCGCAATAACCTCGCCGTCGCCTACTACTGCCTGGGCGACATGAACAAGGCGTGGATGCACGTGCGTCAGGTGCTGCGCGAGGATCCGATGGACGTCCACGGCCGCTGCAACGAGAGCATGCTTTACCTGGCCGAGGACCAGCACGACAAGGCCGTGGAAGCGGTGCTGCGGCTGCGCCTGGACCGCATTGAGGAGGTCGACGACCTGTTCAAGTACTGCCTGGCGCTGGCCGACGTGGGCCTGGACGAGGAGCTGCTGCAGGCGCTCAAAAAGATATTCGTCTCCAGCCCCTATGATGTCTCCATGCTCTACCTGTGCGGTGTGTGCCAGTACAACCTGGGGCGCTACCAGGAGAGCCTGCTCACCTTTGAAAAGCTGTGCCTGACCGGGCCGGACAGCCTGCTGGCCGCTTGGGGCATGAAGCAGGCTGCGGCGGCCGTGCGCGGCGAGGCGCCCATCGGGCGCATTTCCTACTCCTACGAGCTGCCGGACGACCTCAAGGCGCAGCTGACCGACTGCCTGACCGGGCTGACGGGCCGCAAGCCCGAGGAGGTGGCGCAGGCGCTGCGCGACGAGGACACGCGCCGCCTGGTGCGCGGAGCGGCCTTCCTGGGGACGGAGGAGCAGATGAGCCACGCGGTGCTGCTGCTTGGCTATGCGGGCGGGCCCGAGGCCGAGTTGCTGCTGCGCGAGCTTCTGCTCTCGCCCACGCTCAGTTCTGCTTACAAGCAGATGGCGGTAGAGGCGCTGCAGGCCATCCATGCGCCTGAACCCTTTTATGGCCTGCAGGACGGCCGACTCGTTCTCATCAGCTCCAAGAAGCTCAAGCTGGAAGGGACGGTGCCCGATGGGTACCTGAACGTGATGCGCGGCGCGGTGGAGCACCTCCAGGGCGACAAGCAGGCAATGGATTTTGCAGTGGGCGCGTGGTCGGTCTACATGTACGCGGTGCAGCACAGCTATCCGCGCATTACCAACGAGGCGGCGTGGGTGCGCGCGTTGGAGGCGCTGTACCAGATCAACCGCGGCCAGATGCCGGATTGGCAGCGTCTGGCCGACGAGGCGGACGTGACGGTGCGCACGCTGCGCGGGCGCGTCAAGAAACTCATCCGGGCGCGGGAGAGCGTGAGCACGGGCGAAGAGAATGGGGGAAATTAGCGTGAATTGTGTGGATTTTGACAAGCATTTCCAGGACTATCTGCGCGATTGGACGAAGAAGAACATGGCAAAATATCAGAACGTGGACGCCATGGAGGCCGATGTGCCCGATGTCTATCTGCGCTGGCTCAACGAGCCTTGCGACTGGCTCAGCGGCAGCACGCCCGGAGCTTACTTTCAGCAGTTTGACGACGCGAAGTTCCTGTGCAAGTGGCTGTGCGACTATGTCAAAAAGAAGGTCTCCGTGCCCGACCAGCTGATGGAGCGCATCACGGAGCTGGGAGAGTGCAGCGTGCAGCCTCTACTGGACATCGCCGCGCGCAAGGAGGCGGCAAACGAAGTGCGCATGACCGCCATCGGCTTGCTGCGCGAGATGGAGCGCACCGAACCCATGGAGCTGTACATCGGCTGGCTGGCTCAGGCGCAGGAGATGGATGAGCTGTGCGAAAATGGCGCGGAATCCCTCAAGAATATGGGCGGCCGTGTGATCGAACCGCTGTTGGCGGCATATGAGACAGCCTGTCCCGCCGCGCGCGAGTGCATTGTGGACATTCTGTGCGATTATCCCACCGAAAAGCGCGTGCTGCCGCTGCTGCTGGGGCTGATGGATTCCTCAAAGAACAAGGCGCTCATCGCCTCCTACATCGGCAAGTTTGGCGACGCGGACGCGCTGCCCCGCATGATGCGGGCGCTGGACGATCCCGACATCAACTACCTGGACTACATCGAGATCGTCAACGCGGTGCGCGCGCTGGGCGGCGAGGTGGAAAAGGAGCGCTGCTTTGACGGCGATCCCTACTATGAGTCCATGAAACAGCTGGGGTGAGAGCATGAGAATCGACATACAGGCCGAGCTCACCCCGGCGCTGCTGGCCGAGGCGGGCATCGCCTATTCCACGAAGGACAAGGTCTACGGCGCGAAGTACCGCAAGGGGCAGGCCCGGCTGTGCCTGCGCGCCGGCGTGATGCTGGCCATCGCCGTCGCGCTGCTCGTCGCCTTCTTCTGCACCAAACGCGGGGAGTTCCTCGTGCTGGCCGCGGCCGCCGCGTTCTTTGGCGGCGCGACGCTCTACACCGCGCTTGCGGGCAACAAGAAGCGCGCCGCCCAGCGCCTGGCCGAGGCGGGCGGAGAAACCCGCCGCCGCCGCTACCTCATCACGGATAAAAAAATAGAATCCCAGGGTGAAGAAAAGACCACGCTGCTGCGCTGGACGGACTTCGACCGCACGCTGGAGACGCCGGGTACCCTTATCCTGCTGGGCAAGCGCGTGCTCGTGCTGCCCAAGGCCGCCTTCACCCCGGAGCAGACCGCGCAGCTGCGCGCGTTTCTTGCGGCGCAGTACAAAAAACAGTGACCCTTTCCCCACCGATCCTGGTATACGGAGCTCATTATGGAACAGAACAGAATCATCACCGTTGAGGACGTTAAAAAGGATGCAAAGCTCTCCGCGCTCATCCATGCGGCCAATAAGATGCTCGAGGCCATCGGTTATACCGAGCACGGGCCGCGGCACGTGGGCTATGTCAGCGTCACTGCGCGCAGCATATTGGAACAGCTGCACTATCCCGAGCGCATCTGCGAGCTGGCCGCCATCGCCGGATGGGTGCACGACGTGGGCAACTCCATCAACCGCACCAATCACGGCATCACGGGCGGCGCGATGCTCTTTCCGCTGCTGCAGGAAGTTGGAATGCCCATCGACGAGGTGCTCGTCGTCATCGGCGCGGTGGGCAATCACGAGGAGCAGAACGGCAAGGTGGTCTCCGCCGTCTCCGCCGCGCTCATCATTGCGGATAAGTCCGACGCGAACCGCACCCGCGTGCGTCGCGCCGTCTATAACCCCGAGGACATCCACGACCGCGTCAACTACGCCATCGGGCAGAACGCCGTGGAGGTGGACGCGGAAAACCGCATCATCCGCTTCTCCATCTCCATGGACGAGAGTTCCTCGGTGATGGACTTTATGGAAATCTACTTGACGCGCATGCAGATGTGCGAGGAGGCCGCCAACTTCCTGGGCTGCCGGTTCGAACTGGTGGTCAACGGCGTCGGCATCAACCGCGTTCCCATAAGAAACTGACAATAGAGAAAAGGTGCAGGCATGAACAAGACATATCAACTGGGCGCGACGGCGGCTTTCGGACTGGAGGGCGTGGTCGCGGGCGAGCTCAAGCGACTGGGCTACGAAAACGCAAAGGGCTTCCATGGTGGCGCGACCTTTGAAGGAACGCTGACCGACGCGTTCCGCGCCAACCTCTGGCTGCGCACCGCCGACCGCGTGCTGATCTACTTTGGCAGGTTCAAGGCGCTAAGCTTTGAGGAGCTGTTCGAGCGCGTCAAGGCGCTGCCCTGGGAGGAGCTGCTGCCCCGCGACGCGCAGGTGTACGTCACCGGCAAGTGCGCCCGGTCCAAGCTGATGTCCGTGCCCGATGTGCAGTCCATCTCCAAGAAGGCCATCGTCGAGCGCATGAAGGCCGCGTATTCCCTGAACTGGCTGCCCGAGGACGGCGCACGCTACCACATTGACGTGCACCTGCACCAGGACGAGGCCGCCGTGACGGTGGATACCTCGGGAGCCGGACTGTCCCGCCGCGGCTATCGCACGCTCAATGCCGAAGCGCCCCTGCGCGAGACGCTGGCCGCCGCCATGCTCATCACTTCGCCCTGGAGGCCCTGGCTGCCGCTGTACGACCCGCTGTGCGGCTCGGGCACGCTGCCCATTGAGGCCGCAATGATCGCGCTGGACCGCGCTCCCGGCCTGACCCGCGCCTTTGACATGGAAAGGTGGACTGGCGTGGACGGGGATGCGCTCGCTTCCCTGCGCAGCGAAGCCCGCACCCGCTTTGAGACCGCGAAGAAGGAGCGCGCCGTGGACATTTCCGGCAGCGATATGGACGAGCGCGTGCTGCGCCTTGCCGCGGCGCACCGGGCGCAGGCGGGACTGAACGACTTCATCCGCCTGGAATGCAAGCCCGTAAGCCGTGCGCAGCTGACAGAGCCGCGCGGCGCGGTCGTCACCAATCCCCCTTACGGCGAGCGCCTGGGCGATAAGAAGAGCGCCGAGGCCGTCTGCCGCGACTTATCCGCACTGATGCGCGGTCACGACGACTGGACGCTGACCGCCATCTCCTCCGATCGCGACTTTGAAAAGGTGTACGGCCGCCGCTGCACCAAGAAGCGCCGTGTCTTTAACGGCCGCATTGAGTGCGAAATTCTCACCTACATCCCCACTTCCGACCGCCTGGCCAAGGAGAGACGGCCCGCAAAGGATCGGGGAGAGAGGGCGAAGAAATAGAGCGCCGGTTGTCAGAACAGCCCCCTGAAGTCTTCCCGCGAATGGGGAGGGCCTCAGGGGGCTCTGATTTCCCAGGCGAAAGCCGGGTTTTGGAAGAGCTAGGAGAGAAGCTGTTTTTGCTCCCAGCGGCCGGAGAAGAAGCGCCAGGCGAAGCAGACGGCGCGCACCAGCCAGTCCAGCGTCATGGCGATCCACACACCCTTGAGCTCCAGCCCCAGCCAAAGCGCCAGCACGTAGGAGAAGAGGATGCGGCACAGCCACATGGAGATGATGGAGACGGTCATGGTGAACCTGACGTCGCCTGCGGCGCGCAGTATGTTTGGCAGCGCAAAGGAGGCGGGCCAGATGAAGATGCCGCAGATGCTGTGATAGAAGGCCAGCCAGATGGTCAGCTCCAGCGCCTCGGGAGAGGGATTGTACAGCAGGGCCACCGGGTAGCTCAGCGCCATGATGAGGATGCACACGCCCGTCATGCACAGGTAGGTCAGCTTCATCAGCTTTTTGGCGTACTGGCGCGCCTGCTCGTAGTCCTGCGCGCCCACGCACCGGCCGATGACCGTGATCATCGCAAGGCCCAGGGCGGAGCCGGGAATGCACTCAAACTGTGCAAGGTTGCTGGCGATGGCGTTGGCGGTGATGGCGTAGGTGCCAAACATTGCAATCAGCGAGGAGACGAGCACCTTGCCCACCTGGAACATGCTGTTTTCCAGGCCGTTGGGCACGCCGATGTAGAGGATAGACTTGACCATGCCCCAGTCAAAGCGGTAGGAGAGCAGCTTTTCGACGTAGATCAGGTTATGCTGGCTGCGCAGCAGCGCGATGACGATCACCGCGGCGGTGGCGCGGGAGACGAGCGATGCGATGCCCGCGCCCGCAACGCCCATGTGGAAGCCATAGATGAGCACCGCGTTGCCCAGCACGTTGATGATGTTGATGAGTATGGAAATCTTCATGGAGATCTTGGAATTGGACATGGAGCGGAACAGCGCGGCGCCGGCATTATACACCGCCAGGAAGGGATAGGACAGCGCCGAGAGCCAGAAGTAGGTGCGCGCGTTGGCCATGACGTCGGCCTCCACCGCGCCGAAGATCAGCGAGAGCAGCGCCTTTCCACCGACAATGGCGATCGCGGCCACGGCAAGGGCGATGAAGGCGCTGGTGTAGATCAGCTGCTTTGCCGCCGCGCAGGCGTTTTCGCGCTCCTGGCGGCCCAGATACTGAGAGCAGACCACCGCGCCGCCCGTCGCCATCGCGGAAAACACCTGGATGAGCAGTATGTTCACGCTGTCCACCAGCGATATGCCCGAGACCGCCGCTTCGCCTACGTTGGAGACCATCATGGTATCCGCCATGCCGATGGTCACGGCCAGCAGCTGCTCGATAATCAGCGGCACGATGAGCCTGCGCAGGTCTTCTTTAGAAAATAGCATGGGTGTGTACCGTCCTTTGTAAGAAAAGTGCAAAAGCAGCTTCTATTGTGCGCCCTTTTGTGTTAAGATGCAAGTAGAATTCTGTTGTGTTTCACAGCCATAGAGCACACGAAACGGGGGAGTTGCAATATGAGAAGTCAGGACGTGCGCCGGCTCGCGCCGGAGATGGACCCGCTGCGCATTGGCATGGGCTGGTCGGTCGAGGACCTGGGCAAGCCGCAGATTCTGGTGGAATCCACATTCGGCGACAGCCATCCGGGATCCGCGCATCTGCTGGAATTTGTGGATTTGGCCTGCGAAGGCGTCCGACAGGCGGGCGGGCGCGCGGCGCGCTACTTTGCCACCGACATCTGCGACGGCATGGCGCAGGGGCACGACGGCATCAACTATTCGCTGGCCTCGCGCGACATGATCTGCAACCTGATCGAGATCCACGAGCGCGCAACCACCTTTGACGCGGGCGTGTTCATCGCCTCCTGCGACAAGGCCGTGCCCGCGCACCTGATGGCCATCGGCCGCACCAACCTGCCCACCGTGATGGTCACCGGCGGCGTGATGGACGCGGGCCCCAATCTGCTGACGCTGGAGCAGATCGGCATGTACTCGGCCATGTGCGCGCGCGGCGAGATCACGCAGGAGCAGTTGGATTACTATAAGCACAACGCCTGCCCCTCCTGCGGCGCGTGCTCCTTCATGGGCACCGCTTCCACCATGCAGATCATGGCCGAGGCGCTGGGGCTGATGCTGCCCGGCACCGCGCTGCTGCCCGCGATGTGCCAGGACCTGCGGGGCGCGGCGCTGCGGGCGGGCCGGCAGGCGATGGAGCTGGCCAGGCGCGACCTGCGCCCGCGGGACATGGTGACCATGGACAGCTTTGAGAACGCCATCATGGTGCACGCGGCCATCTCCGGCTCCACAAACGCGCTGATGCACATCCCTGCCATCGCGCACGAGTTCGGCATCGAGCTGGACGCCGACACGTTCGACCGGATGCACCGCGGCGCGCATTATCTGCTGGACATCCGCCCGGCGGGGCGCTGGCCGGCGCAGTACTTCTACTACGCGGGCGGCGTGCCGCGCGTGATGGAGGAGATTCGCGCCCATCTGCACCTGGACTCTATGACCGTCACCGGCAAGACGCTGGGCGAAAACCTTGAGGAGCTCAAGAGCAGCGGATACTACGAAAAGTGCGACGAGTATCTGGCCAAGACGGGCTGCAAGCGCACCGATATCATCCGCAGCTTCAGCGCGCCCATCGGTCGGGACGGCACCATCGCGGTGCTGCGCGGAAACCTCGCCCCCGAGGGCGCGGTCATCAAGCACAGCGCCGTTCCCAGGCAGATGCATCGTGCGCTGCTCACCGCGCGGCCCTTTGACTGCGAGGAGGACGCCATCGACGCCATTCTTACGCACAAGATCCGCCCGGGCGACGCGGTGTTCATCCGCTACGAGGGCCCCAAGGGCAGCGGCATGCCCGAGATGTTCTATACTACCGAGGCCATCTCCTCCGACCCGGAGCTGTCCGCGTCCATCGCGCTGATTACCGACGGGCGATTCTCGGGCGCGAGCAAGGGGCCGGCCATCGGGCACGTGTCTCCCGAGGCCGCGCAGGGCGGGCCCATCGCGCTGGTGGAGGAGGGCGACCTGATCCTGATCGACGTGCCGGCGCGGAAACTGGAGATCGTAGGCGTAAAAGGTGAACGCGTTTCGGAGGAAGAGATGGAAAAGATACTCGCCGAACGCCGCGCGAAATGGCAGCCCCGTCCCCCGCGCACTGCGCAGGGCGCGCTGGGCGTGTTCACCCGTCTAGCCGCATCCCCCATGAAGGGCGGCATGATGCTGACGGACGCAGAGAAGACCAAATAGAAAGGGAGTATTGCAATGGACAAGCAGAGACTGGCCCGCATCGACGGGCTGCTGAATGAAATGGTGGAAAAGAAGAAGGCCGCCGGCGTCAACGCGCTGGTGCTCCAGGGCGGAAAGGAACAGTATTACGGCCAGGCGGGGTATGCGGACAGAGAGGCGGGCAGACCCATGCGGCGCGATGTGATTTTCCGCCTGTTCTCCATGTCCAAGCCCGTGACGGCGGCTGCGGCGATGATTCTGGTGGAGCGCGGCGTGATCGACCTGCTCGATCCGGTGGAAAAATACCTGCCTGGATTCCGGGATCCTTACTACTGCACGGAGGACGGCGTCAAGCCCTGCGACGTGCCCGTGGCGCTCAAGGATCTGCTGGGCATGACCAGCGGCCTGCCCTACGGCGGCACGAGCGGCTACGCCGAAATACGCATGCAGGAGCTGTGGGACGAGGTGGCAAAGGGCCAGGAGGAGGGCCGCGAGACGGGCACCGTGGACTTTGCCAACCGCATGGGCCGCATGCCGCTGGCCTTCCGCCCGGGACAGAAGTGGCTCTACGGCGTTTCGGCGGACGTGATGGGCGCGGTGATCGAGGTGGCTTCGGGTATGCGCTTTGGCGACTTCCTGCGCGAGGAGATTTTCGAGCCGCTGGGCATGAAGGATACCGGCTTTGCGCTGCCCTCCTCCAAGGCGGAGCGCTTTGCCGCGGCCTACCGCGTAGGGCCCGAGGGTCTGACGCGCTGGGGCGGCGCGCATCTTTGTCTGTTCCCCGACTACGACCGCGAACCCGCGTTCCAGTCGGGCGGCGCGGGGCTGCTTTCCACCATTGACGACTACGCGCGCTTTGCGCAGATGCTGGCAAACGGCGGACAGCTTGACGGCGTGCGCATCCTGTCGCCGCGCACGGTGCGCTACATGGCCAGCAACCAGCTCACCCCCGCGCAGCAGGACACCATGCTGTGGGACTCGCTGCGCGGTCACGGCTACGGCAACTTTATGCGCGTGGTGACGCAGGAGGGCGCGGCGCCCTCGCTGGCGGCCCAGGGAGAGTTTGGCTGGGACGGCTGGTTGGGCACCTATTTTGCGGTGGATCCCGCAGATGATCTGGTGCTGCTGTTCATGATCCAGCGGCTGGATTCGGGCACTATCGATTACACGCGCAGATTCCGTTCCATCGCCTACGCTGCGCTGGAGTAAGGCGCGATGGCGGAGCGGAATCATCCCGCCGACGGCCTTGCGCTGGGCCTGGTGCTCGCGGCTGCCGGCGGGTTTCTGGATGCGTATACCTACATTGCCCGAGGCGGTGTGTTTGCCAACGCGCAGACGGGCAACCTCGTGCTGCTGGGCGTGCGCGCCTTTGCGGGCGACCTGCGCGCGCTGCACTACCTTGCGCCGGTGCTGGCCTTTGTGCTGGGCGTGCTGGCGTGCCAGGCGCTGCGCGCGGCGCACAGGCGGCTGCGGCCCGTGGGCTGGCGGCAGGCGGTGCTCATTGGGGAGGCGGCGTTGCTGGCCGCTTCCGTCTTTGCGCCGCAGAGTTGGAACGACGCGGTCAACGCAGGCGTGTCCTTTGCCTGCGCCATGCAGGTCAGCGCCTTCCGCAGCCTGTGCGGGCAGCCCTACGCCACCACCATGTGCACGGGCAACCTGCGCTCCGGCACCGAAGCGCTGTGGAAAGGCCTCGCTACGCGCGACGGGGAGAGCCTGCGCGCAGGCGGGCGGTACTTCGCGGTGATCGGCTGTTTTGTGGCGGGGGCGGGGGTGGGCGCGCTGTTGACGCGGGCGTTTTGGGAGGTTGCGGCGTTGTTCCCCGCGGGCCTGCTGCTGCTGGCCGGCGCGCTGCTGCGCGACAAAGAGTGCGAAACAGAATAAAAAAGGAGAAGAGAACCATGCGTTGCGTGATGGTGATGTTCGATTCGCTGTGCAGAAGGTTTTTGGAGCCCTACGGGTGCACCGACACCTATACGCCCAACTTTGCACGGCTGGCGCAGCATTCCGTGCGTTTTGACCGCTGTTATGCGGGCTCGCTGCCCTGCATGCCCGCGCGCCGGGAGATGCACACGGGGCGCTACAATTTTCTGCACCGCTCCTGGGGGCCGATCGAGCCCTTTGACGAGAGCATGCCGCGCATCCTGCGCGAAGGGGGCGTGCACAGCCATCTGTGCAGCGACCATACCCACTATTGGGAAGACGGCGGTGCTACCTATCACACCAAGTACTCCACCTGGGAGGGTTTCCGCGGGCAGGAGGGCGACCGATGGAAGGGCGTGGTGGACGGCGTTGCGCTGCCCGAACTGCTCAAGCCCTTCACAGAGCCGGGACGGCAGCGCTGCTTCCAGCGCGACGAGGTGGACCGCAGTTACTTTGCCAAGGACGAGGCGATGCACCCGCAGAACATGACGTTCAGCGCGGGATTGGAGTTTCTGCGCACCAACAAGGATGCGGATAACTGGTTTTTGCAGATCGAGTGCTTTGACCCGCACGAACCCTATTTCTCATATGACCGATACAAGGCGCTCTACCCGGATGATTACCACGGCCCGCAATTCGACTGGCCCGACTATGCGCCGGTGACGGAAACGCCGGAGCAGATCGAGCACCTGCGCAACCAGTATCGCGCGCTGGTGAGCATGTGCGACGACTCGCTGGGCCGCGTGCTGGATCAGTTTGATCGGGAAAACCTGTGGAAGGACACCATGCTCATCGTCTGCACGGATCACGGCTTCCTGCTCTCCGAGCACGGCTATTGGGCCAAGAACTACATGCCCCAGTACAACGAGATCGCCAACACGCCGCTGTTTCTCTGGGATCCCCGGCTGGGGACGGCGGGTCAGGCGTGCGGGCAGCTGGTGCAGACCATCGACCTGCCCGTGACCATCCTGCGCTTCTTCGGCCTGCCCGTGCCCGAAACCATGCAGGGGCGCGATCTGCGCAAGGTACTGCAGGAGGACGCGCCGGTGCGCCAAGGCGCGCTGTTTGGCGTGTTCGGCGCGCACGTGTGCGTCACCGACGGCCGGTATGTGCTGATGAAGGCGCCCGCTTCGCCCGATAATGCGCCGCTGTACGAATACACGCTGATGCCGCAGCATATGGATCACGCGTTTACGGCGCAGGAAATGCAGGACGCGCAGCTGCACCCGGGCTTTTCCTTCACGGCAGGCTATCCGCTGATGAAGCTGCCCGCCGACCGCAGCGGCTTTGCCTACCCTGACCTGCTCTTTGACCTGGAAAGCGACCCGCAGCAGCTGCATCCACTCGAGGATGAAGCCGTGAAGGCGCGCATGACGGCGCTGCTGGTGCAGCTGATGCGCGAAAACGACGCGCCGCAGGAGCAGTATGCGCGGCTGGGGTTGGAAGCGTAGGGCGACGTCTCGCATTGTGAAAGAGGGAAAAACGGGCCGCATCGCGGAATGGCGATGCGGCCCGCAGTCTGTCGACAAAGTCGACAGACTCGAAAAAGATGAGTTCTCATCTTTTTCGAATTGCAGAAGAATTTGCGCACGGCTGCGCCGCACGCAAATTCTTCTGTATCGGAAGCGATTTTCCATCAGCAAGGGGTTCTAGAACAGATGAAACCGCGTAATCATCCATCGTTTT
>DKYK01000071.1 GCA_002492415.1 Christensenella sp. UBA7102 | reverse complement strand
GCCGCAGGCGTGCATCATGCCGGGGTGCTCAGAAGGGTGGGGGTAGATGCTGCGCTCGGTGACGGGCAGCGCGTCGATGTCCGAGCGGAAGGCGAGCGCGGGGGCGTCCGCCCTGCCGCAGCGGTAGACAAATTTCCAGCCCGTGCCAGCCAGCTGCTCCGCGGAGTTGGGACGGGTGCCACGCAGCGCCCGTTCGAGGTAGGCGCTGGTCTTGAATTCACTGTTGCCCATTTCGGGGATGGCGTGCAGGTCGCGCCGCCAGGCCCGCAAGCGCTCCAGCCATGCTTCGTCGCTCATGTTCCATTTCCTCTTGCTTCTAATATAAATGGCGGATAAAATCCAAAGTATATTATAGCATATCCGGGCGGATGAAGGCAATGAAGATTATGTGAACGTCAACAGCCAGCGCAGGCCCAGCAGCATGCGGCCGTCCACGTCCGTGCCGTGGCCGCCCGGATTGTGGACAAAGGCGACGCGATCCCTGCCCAATGCGGCGGACAGCAGCGCATGCGTCTCCTCGCAGCACGCGCCGATGCGGCTCATGCGGGGATGGCGCGTGCGCTCCTCTTTACGTCCCAGCGACAGGTAGGCGCGGGCTCCCGCGATGCGTTCCGCGTGCGCGCGTTGGAAATCCATGAAGCCTTCATACCACAGAGAACCCGACAGGCAGCCCGCCATGCCGAATACATCGGGGCGGCGGTAGAGAGCGTACAGCGCCGCAAGTCCGCCCAGCGAGTAGCCCAGGATGCCGGTATTCGCCCGATCGGGCAGCGTGGGGAAGCGGGCGTCGATAAAGGGCTTGACCGCGCTGCACAGCAGCGCGATGCGCGCATCCGCGCCGCCGAAAAAGGGCGGGGAATCGAGGTACAGGCCGGGCGCGGGCCAGGGAGAGAAATCGCGGTCCCAATCCGTGGCGCCGACGCAGATCAGCATGGCCGGGCGGAGGGTCTTGCCCATTTCTGCGGCCAGGCGGGGGAGATAGCCGGACCAATCCCCGGGGCGGGCGGCGTTTAGGTAGAGCACGGGCAGGGGCGCGTCCGTGCGCGGGCGGAATACCGCCACGGCGTGCGCGCCCAAGGGCAGCGCGCCAACGTCGTATTTCATGGGAGAACCTCCTTTCTTGATGAATTTGAGCATAGCACAAAACGTAGGCAAAGAAAAGAGAGGATTTATTGAAAGGAATTTGCGATATTTAACCGAAACGCGCGGGATGGAATGCAGGAAGATTGTGTATAATAACGCGTTGGGTAGAAGCTGCCCGCAAGGATGCGGGGCCGGAAGGCTCCGAGCGAAAGATTTTGAGAGGGGATCACCATGCAGCAGAGCGTAGGCATCACCGAGCAGGAAATGAAACGCAGGCGCACGTTCGCCATCATCTCGCACCCCGACGCGGGCAAGACGACGCTGACCGAGAAGCTCCTGCTCTACGGCGGCGCCATCCACCAGGCGGGGTCCGTCAAGGCGCGCAAGGCCGACCGGCACGCCACCAGCGACTGGATGGAGATCGAAAAGCAGCGCGGCATCTCCGTGACCTCCTCGGTGATGCAGTTTGAATACGATGGATTCCACATCAATATATTGGATACCCCCGGCCACCAGGATTTTTCGGAGGACACCTATCGCACGCTGGTCGCCGCAGACTGCGCGGTGATGCTCATCGACGCGGCAAAGGGCGTCGAGGCGCAGACCATCAAGCTTTTCCACGTCTGCCGGATGCGGTCCATTCCGATTTTTACATTCGTCAACAAGATGGATCGCGCCGCGCGCGACCCGTTTGAGCTGATGGAGGAGATCGAGAAGGTGCTGGGCATCCGCGCGTGTCCCGTCACCTGGCCCATCGGCACGATGGGCGACTTCAAGGGCGTCTATCACCGCCAGACGGGCGACGTCGAGGTGTTCGAGGGCGGGCGCCACGGCACCACGCAGGTCCAGGCGCGGTTCGTGCCCTTTGAGAGCGACGAGATCGAGGCGGTTCTTGAGGACAGCTACCGCGAGAAGCTGATGGAGGACATCGAGCTGCTGGACATCGCGGGCGATGAGTTCGACCTTGCGCAGGTGCGCGCGGGGAAGCTTACGCCCATGTTCTTCGGCTCCGCGATGAACAACTTCGGCGTGGAGAGCTTCCTGGCCAGGTTCCTGGAGTACTCGCTGCCGCCGCAGCCGCGCGCGGACAAGGACGGCAACGCGGTGGACCCCGCGGGGGACAGCTTCTCGGGCTTCATCTTCAAGATCCAGGCCAACATGAACCCCGCGCACCGCGACCGCATCGCGTTCCTGCGCGTGTGCTCGGGCAGGTTTGAAAAGGGCATGACCGTAAAGCAGGCCTCCACGGGCAAGGAGCTCAAGCTCGCGCAGCCGCAGGCCTTCATGGCGGACGCGCGCGAGGGCGTGGAGGAGGCGTGGCCGGGCGACATCATCGGCCTGTTCGATCCCGGCGTCTATGCGCTGGGCGACACGCTCTACACCGGTAAAAAGGTGGAGTTTGCCGGCATCCCCATGTTTGCGCCGGAGCACTTTTCCAGAGTGTCCACGCTGGACAGCTTAAAGCGCAAGCAGTTCCAAAAGGGTGTGACGCAGCTGGCCACCGAGGGCGCGGTGCAGACCTTCCGCCGGGCGGACGGCATCGGCGAGGAGGTCATCGTGGGCGTGGTGGGCGTGCTGCAGTTTGAGGTGCTGCAGTACCGCTTGAAGAACGAATACGGCGTGGACGTCAAGGTGTCGCCGCTGGGCTTTACCGCGGTGCGCTGGGTGGTGGAGACGCCAAAGGAACTCAGCCGCCTGCGCTTGCCTTCCACAGCGCTTGTCGCAAAGGACCGCGACGAGCGGGACGTGATCCTGTTTGAGAGCGAATGGTCCATCGAATGGGCGCTGGACAACAACCCGGGGCTTAAGCTGACCGATACCGCAGCGCGGTAACGCACTTAGAGGAAAAGAGGAAAAACCGATGAATATAAAAAGAGAAGACATCCGCAATATCGCGATCATCGCGCACGTTGACCATGGCAAGACCACGCTGGTGGATCAGATGCTCCGCCAGAGCGGCGTGTTCCGCGAGAACCAGCAGGTGGCCGAGCGCGTGATGGACTCGGGCGACATCGAGCGCGAGCGCGGCATCACCATCCTTGCCAAGAACACCGCCGTGGACTACAACGGCGTGCACATCAACATCATCGACACGCCCGGGCACGCGGATTTTGGCGGCGAAGTGGAGCGCGTGCTCAAGATGGTGGACGGCGTCATCCTGCTGGTGGACGCCTTTGAGGGCCCCATGCCCCAGACGCGCTTCGTGCTGCGCAAGGCGCTGGAGCTGGGCCATCGCGCCATTGTGTGCATCAATAAGATCGACCGCCCCGACGCGCGTCCTGCCGAGGTGGTGGACGAGTGCATCGACCTGCTGATCGACCTGGAGGCCTCCGAGGAGCAGCTGGACTGCCCCTTCCTGTTCGCATCGGCCAGAAAGGGCATCTGCTCGGCCAATATGGACGAGCCGGGCGCCGATCTAAAGCCGCTGTTTGACGCAATTCTGAACTATGTGCCCTGCCCCGAAGGCGATCCCGACGGTCCGCTGCAGCTGCTGGTTTCCACCATTGACTATAATGAGTACGTGGGCCGCATCGGCATCGGCCGCGTGGAGCGCGGCTGCATCAGGAAGAACATGATGGCCATCCGCGCCACCTACGGCAGCGAAGAAGCGGGCCGGGCCCCCGAGCGCATCAATACGCTCTACACCTTCCAGGGCCTCAACCGCATCGAGTGCACGGAGGCGACGGTGGGTCAGATCGTGGCGGTATCCGGTATGCCGGATATCAACATCGGCGACACCATGTGCCCGCCCGACCGCGTGGAACCCCTGCCCTTTGTCAAGGTCTCCGAGCCCACGGTGGTGATGACCTTCTCCGTCAACGATTCGCCCTTTGCGGGCCGGGAGGGCAAGTATGTCACCTCGCGCCATCTGCGCGCGCGTCTGATGAAGGAACTGCAGACCGACGTGTCCCTGCGCGTGGAGGACGGCGCGACCACAGACTCCTTCCGCGTGTCCGGCAGAGGCGAGCTGCACCTGACGGTGCTCATTGAAAACATGCGCCGCCAGGGCTATGAGTTCCAGGTCTCCAAGCCCGAGGCGCTCTACAAGACCATTGACGGCGTCAAGTGCGAGCCCATGGAGCGATTGGTGGTGGATGTGCCCGAGGAGTATTCCGGCGCGGTGATCGAAAAGATCGGCAGAAGAAAGGGCGTCATGATGAACATGGGCGGCTCGGGACGCGTGCGCCTGGAGTTTGTGGTGCCGGCGCGCGGTCTGTTTGGCTACCGCTCGGAGTTCATGACCGATACCCGCGGCGAGGGCATCATGTCCTCGGTGTTCGAGGGCTACGAGCCCTACAAGGGCGACATCCCCATGCGCAATTACGGTTCGCTGATCGCCTTTGAGACGGGCGAGGCGCTGACCTACGGCCTGTTCTATTCGCAGGATCGCGGCGAGCTGTTCGTGGTGCCCGGCGACAAGGTGTACGCCGGCATGGTCGTGGGCGCAAACACCCGCCCCGGCGACATTGAGCTTAACGTCTGCAAGGCCAAGCATCTGACGTCCATCCGCAACGCGGCCGGCGCGGAGGAGGCCATGCGGCTGCATCCCGTGCGGCCCATGACGCTTGAGCGCGCGCTGGACTTCATCGACGAGGACGAGCTGGTGGAGATCACGCCCAAGACCATCCGCATGCGCAAGAAGATACTGGATTCCACGCAGCGCTACCGCGCCGCGAGAAAGTAACGCACGGTGTGCAAAATTCCCCCGGAGCCTTCCCTCGTTTGGAAGGAACGGGGGGATTTTTGCATCTTTTTGCGAAAAGAATTTTTGATGTGGACAGGCTGGATTGAGCGTGGTATTCTTTTAAGAAGGAGAGGTGAGAGAGAATGAAAAAGAAAATGGGCTTGATCCTTGCCATCCTGCTGGCGGCGTGCAGCCTGTTTACGGCGATTGCGGGGTGCGCGCTGGGCGGCTGGTGGATCGTCAGGACGGCAAAGAAGGGCGGCTGGCCGGTTGGAGCAGCGGCGGAGCCGACGGTTATCCCGGAGGTCACGTCCGCTCCGGAGGAAACGCCCGCGCCTGTGGAGACCGCGCGCGCGGCGGACCGTGTGGAGGCGGAGATTGTCTATGAAAACGGCGGGTATAGCTCTGTGCACGCGGTGCTGCGCGGCTACCGGGGCAGCGAACTGCTGTGGACGCGGACGCTTGCGTCCTGCCCGGCCACGGAGCTGGACGCCTTCAACGATATTGGCCTGTTTGACGATCTGTATCTGTGCTGCAACGGCGGCACGCTGATGGCGCTGGACGCCTGTACGGGTGAAACGGCGTGGGAGAACGGCGATTTTGGCGGGTCGGTATCGGGCTTTGACGTGGACGAGCAGCGCAACCTCTACCTGACGGGATATTACGGTCCGGCTTTTTTCCTGGCGGACATTGACGGCAATACGCTGTGCCGCATGGAGAACTTCAACCCGGAGTATTACTGGCCCAACCGAGTGCGCAAATTGGATGAAAACGCCGCCGAGGTCGTGATGACCATGGGTCCGGAGGGGGAAGAAGGAGAGTTCCGTTTCCGTGTGGAGAAAGAGAACGGCGTCTGGCGCTGGAGCGGCCCGGACGGGGCGCAGCCTGTATCCCACACGGACGAGCGTGCGTGGAAAACCGCCTATGCGAACTGGATTCGCGGCCAGGAAGAGTATGACGGCTACTGCCTGCTGGACGCGGGCATCGGCGTGCCCCTGCTCTACCTGAAGGGGATGAGCACCGCGCAGGGCGACCTGCTCTGCGTCTACGATGAGAAGAGCGGCGCCGTCAACAGCATCGCGCTGTGGGTGGAGAGCTTGAGCTATGTGCCCGGCGCCAACCTGTTCTGGGAGCGTGGTGGGCACATGGACATCTACTATGACAATGTGTTTGCGGTGCAGGACGGGCGCATCGTGCTGCTGGGCGCGGGGCAATTCGGTGCGGAGGACAACACTCGCCCCGGAGCGTATACCTACAGCTGGCAGGGGCGGCAGGGGACGGAAGCGGAATACCTGAGCGGCCTGCAGGCGGTTTTTCCCATGCAGGAGGCGCAGTTTGCCGGCCTGGAGGCGTGCGGGCGGGAGGAGATCCTCGCACAGCTGGACGAAATTTCCTAAAATAAAGATAAAGCCATTTCATCAAAAGGGGACACAGAACATGAAGGCATTGTTTATCGGAGGAACGGGACTCATTTCCACGGCGGTATCGGCGCTGGCGCTGCAGCGCGGGTGGGAGCTGACGCTCTTTACGCGCGGTATCCACCGCAACGATGTGCCCGCGGGCGCGGAGCAGCTGGTGGTGGACGTAAACGACGATGCGGCGGTGCGCGCGGCGATCGCCGGACGGCACTTTGACGTGATCGTGGATTGGATCGCGTTCAAACCGGAGCGCGTCCAGCGGGACGTCGAACTGTTTAATGGAAAATGCAGCCAGTACATCCTCATTTCTTCCTGCGCGGCCTACGAGCGCCCGCTGCGCAGCCCGATCATCACCGAGTCCACCTCGCTCAACAACCGGTACTGGCAGTACGGAAGGGACAAGCGGGAATGCGAGGCGCTGGCCTTTGCCGCCTACCGCGAAACGGGCTTTCCCGTCACCGTCGTGCGGCCGTCGCTGACCTACGGCGATACGCAGATTCCCTTTGCGATGGGCAGCTGGCGCCACCCCTGGTCGCTGGTGCAGCGCATGCTGGATGGCAAGGAGATCGTGGTGCACGGCGACGGCACGAGTCTTTGGACCATGACGCACAATACCGACTTTGCTAAGGGCTTTGTCGGGCTGATGGGCTGCCGTCAGGCCATCGGCGAGGCCTATCACATCACCTCGGACGAAGTGCTGACCTGGGACGAGATCGCCATCGCCATAGGCGATGCGGTGGGCGTGACCCCCAAGATGGTGCACTGCACCGCGCAGCAGATCGCGCGCTTCATCCCCGGGGAGGAGGGAGACCTGCTGGGCGATAAGTCCACCTGCGGCATCTTTGACAACACCAAGATCAAGCGCCTGGTGCCGGATTTTGTGTGCACGACGTCCTTTGCCCAGGGCGTGCGCCGGTCGGTAGCGTACTTTGAGGCGCATCCGGAGCTTAAGACCATTGACGAAGACTGGAACCGCAGCATCGACGCCATTATCGAGGCCGACCGCAGGTTCCATCCGTAAACGGTTTTGCATCCATGCAGAAAAATTCGCGCGCGGCGCTGCCGTGCGCGAATTTTTTGTGGGGAATCCATGTCGGATTTTGGGCTAAAGGTTGTGTATAGGGGTGAGGGGAGGGGAGTTGCATGGAGGATCAGCGCATCATCCGGCTGTACTGGGACCGGGACGACCGGGCTGTACGCGCAACGGCGGAAAAATACGGCCGATACTGCAAAGCCATCGCAAGGAACATACTGAACAACGAAGAAGATGCGGAGGAATGCGTCAATGATACCTATCTGCGCGCGTGGAACGCCATGCCGACGCATTGGCCTGAACAGCTTGCGGCATTTCTCGGAAAGATCACGAGAAACATATCCTTCAACAGATACAAGCACGACCGCGCTCAAAAGCGGGGCGGCGGTGAAGTCGCGCTCGTACTGGACGAGCTGGCCGAGTGCGTATCGGGCGCGGAGGATGTGGAGCGAACCATAGACCGCAGGGAGCTGGAAAGAGCTGTAAATTCATTTGTGAGAAGCCTTCCGATCGACAAACGGAATTTGTTCGTTCGTCGCTACTGGTACGCGGATTCCGTCTGCCAAATCGCGAAGGACTGCGGGATGCTGCAGGGAAGCGTTTCCAAGGCGTTGGAGCGGATCCGGAAGCAGATGAAAGCGTATTTGACGGAAAGGGGCTTTGCGCTATGAAGAAGGAAGAGTTCTTTGAAGTCCTGGGCGAGCTTGACGACGATCTTGTAAGCGGTACCCAGACGGCGATGAGGAGAAAAATGAGCTGGAGGGCGTGGGGGGCGCTGGCGGCCTGTCTCGCGCTCGTCCTCTCTTTCGGCGTGTTCTGTTGGCGGCAGGGCGGGGGGGACGAGCCAGAGCCCGGCATAGCCGATGTCGCGCCCATGATCTATGTGCAGGACACGCTCTATATCCAATCCAGCGACCAGCAGGGCTATCCTGAATGCAAGGAGGAATTCCTCTACCTCGGAAAGATCACAAGCGACTGCGCGGATGGGGCGCCCAAAGAAAACTTCCAGGCCAATCACCCCATTGTCGGCTGCAAAGTGTACCAATATGGCGAAAACATCGTCGTCAAAATTCAGGACGCCTACTGGCTCTACATGAAATACGGCGGACCAGAGGTCATCTGGGACGACCTGACCGAGCCGGAAAAGGGGAGACTGGATTCGGCCTACCGGGGGCCACAGGAATGAATTGCAGAAGAATCCGCGCACGGCGGGGCCGCACGCGGATTCTTTGCTGTGCAAGGGTCGTGTTCCCGTTTATGTATGCCAGACTCAGTTGCAGGTGCAGCTGCACGTGCAGGTCTTGTTGTCCGCACAGGGACTCTGCGGGAACAGCGGCAGGGAGAAAAATTCGTCGCACACATTTTCCGCAAACTCTTCACAGGGGGGGACGGAGCAGAAACCGAAGGAGGGAATGAGCATTTCCACCTCGGCCAGCACCTTGAGGATCACGGTGACGCAGATGGTCAGCTCGAAGGTGTTGTTGCCGCAGTAACGGCCGGAGACGCAGATGGCGCTGACCAGGGATTCCATCGTGAAGGGCACGATGCTCTCTTCGGGGATGCACAGGATGACGTCCTTGCTCACCGTCACGACGCCGTGGCCGATGCCCTCGCGGCAGCAGGAATCGGTAAACAGAATGTCGATGGGGATGTCGACGGCACAGCGCACGCGGGCAAAGCCGGGGCGGTCGCAGATGCGGTCGATGATGAGGTTGCGAATGGTGCCCGCGCAGCCGGAGGAGCGGCAGGACTCAAAGCAGATGGGCGGCGTGAAGGGCGCGGCGCATTCGCAGTCGCACACGGGCGTCAGGTCGGAGACCGTGACGCAGATCTTATCCAGCTGCTCCTGCTGCATGCAGGAATCGTACACCTTCTTGACCTGCACGCATACCTTTTCACGCAGGCCCTTGCATTCGCCCTTGATGCTGCCGGGGCAGCAGTCCTGGTTGCAGTTCTTGTAGGAGTAGAACGACATGGCAGTTGCCTCCTTACAGATGGTTTGTCGGATAGGATGGTTCGGACACTGCATAGTATGCCGCCTCTGCTCCCGGTGTGCGGGACGCCTGCTGATGCTTTTTTTGCAACGCGCCGCCCTTTGTCCGCGTTTATTTGGTGTGGGCTGCAGGATTTGCGGCCCTGCGCGCAGAATATAACGGCTGTCGGGGTGTGCCCGGCGGATTTTTTACGACGAGGAAAAGAGCCGGAGGTTGCTGTACATGCGGGAAACGCGCGCTTCATCGGCAAAATTCAATATTCAGCTGCATATGCCGCGCATCGTGCGCTTTGTGGTCATTGTGCTGGCCGTCGCCCTGCTGCTGGGCGGCGTGCTGCTGGCTGTGCGGGGCTGCTCGCGGCGCGCCAGCACCGTGGGGGACGGGGGCATTGCCATCAGTGGCGCCAACCCCGCGGCGGAGTACTATGCGATGCAGGGCGTGTTTGTCGCCTTTGACGGCAGCTATGCCCGTGCCTATGATGCCAAGCGCGGCGAGCTGCTGTGGGAGCGCTCGCCGGACGGATCGCAGGGGTATCAGTGCGCCGCGTCCGACGCGCTGCTGGCGCTGTACAAGGCAAATTCCCTCTACGTCTACGATGCGTCGGGGAACGTCAGCTTCTCCACCACCACGGAGCAGACCATCACGGGTGTTGCGGCGGGCGTCAGCCGCGTGGCCATCCGCTACCAGGACGACAGCATTCAGATCATCGACAGCACCGGCAAGCCTGTGGAGAGCATTGCCAATACCGAGGGCCAAGTGATGGACTTTGGCCTATACTCGGGCAGCGACCTGATGTGGGTGCTGCGCCTGGATCCGGACGGCATTCAGCCCAAATCCATACTGGACATCCATCAGCCCGGTAAGCTGCTCATCGCGGGGTACTCCACCACCGAACAGCTCTACTATCAGCCGCTGATGAGCGGAAATTCCATTTATATCGTGGGAACGCGCACCATTGATGTGCGCAGCACCGTCGATACCTCGGAAAGCTCTGTGCTCGTCTATGGTTGGACGCTGCGCGACTCCTATGCGGGCGAGACCCTGTCCATTCTGCTGACGCTCACGCAGCAGGGGGGGGGCGCCACCGCGCTGCGCGTGGTGACCGATGGCAAGGTTAGCGATCTGCGCATGCACGCGGGATGCACGGACCTGGTGCTGGGCAAGGAGGCCGTTTACGGCTTTGCGGGGCAGACGCTCTACGCCGTGCCCTTGTCGGGCGGCAGGACCGTCAGCTATTCGATGCCCTACGCGGTGGAGAGCGTGCTGTGCAAGCTGAGCGGCGGCAAGGTGCTGCTCTCGGGCGAGGGCGGCGTGCACCTGGTGACGCTGCCGTAGCAACTGCGCTTCGGAGGATGAAAGACGTTGAACATCATTGATTATGCGATTATATTGGTTTTCGGCCTGAGCATACTGATGGGCATGCATCGAGGGTCGATGGCGACGGGGCTGAACCTGCTGGGGGCGGCGCTGTCGCTGCTCATCGCGCGGCTGTGCTATCCTTATGTCACCGAGTGGATTGCGGGGCACGAGAAGTGGATGGAATACCTGGTCTATCTCTCCGAGGGTTCCTCGCACATCCCCACGAGCATGATGGAGTATGCCCGCGCCGACGTCACGACGCTGACCGCCGAGCAGGTGCACACCGTCGTTTCCGCCTCAGGTTTTACCGCGCCCTTTGACGGCGTGCTGCTGAAAAATATCGCCGGACAGGTCTACGCCGGGCATTGCACCACGCTGTTTGAGTATTTCGATCAGACCGTGGCGGACTACTCGCTCAACGCCATCTCCTTTTTGTGCACGTTTGTCTTTACTTACCTGGTCTGCTCGCTGCTCATCCGGCTCATTGACTTCACCTTCACCTTTCCGCTGCTCAAGTGCTGCGACAGTCTGGTCGGCGGGGCGTTGGGAGCGGCGCGCGGATTCCTGGGCATGATGCTGCTGGCGCTGCTGGTGCCGTTGGTGGTCAACATGCTCCAGATCGGCCTGATTGAAGAGCTGGTGACGGGTTCCAAGCTGCTGACGCCATTCTTCCCGGAAAACTGGTTCTTCAGCTGGATCCATTCCACGATTTAACCCAAGCTGCGCACCCGGAGAGATCACCGGGTGCGCAGCGCTCTTTTTCTTTGAAATGAGGGAAATGTCCATGGACTATACCGTCGTGCGGCAGAGTCGCAAGAGCGTCTCCATCCGCGTGCTTGACGATGGGCGCGTGGAGGTGCGCGCGCCGCTGCGCTGCCCTGAACAGGATATTTCGCGCTTTGTCCAGGCGCAGAGCGATTGGATCGCGCGGCGTCGGCAGGAGCTGAGCCAGCGCCGGGAACGGGCGCAGCGCGCGCTCGAATTTGTGCGCGTGCAGGGGGAAAGCTACCCCGTCAGCCCTTCGCCGGACGGACGCGTGCGCATCGATCTGCGAGAAAAGCGCGCGTATCTGCCGCAGAGCGCGACGGCGGAGCAGCAGCGCGCCGCAATCGCGGGGTGCTATCGAACGCTCGCCCAAAACGTGCTGCCCGACCGCGTGCAGCAGATTGCGCAGCGCCTGGGCCTGACCTACGGCCGCGTGAGGATCAACAGCGCGCACGGCCGCTGGGGGAGCTGCTCGTCGCAGGGAAATCTGAATTTTTCCCTCTATTTAATGATGGCCAGCCCCAAGGCCGTCGACGCGGTGGTCATCCATGAGCTGCTGCACCGCGTCCAGCTCAATCATTCCCCGGAGTTCCGCCGTCTGGAGCGCCAGCATACCCCTGACTATGAGGCATGCAGGCGCGAACTGGACGAGTTGGCGCTGTGGATGCGCCGCGAGGGCTGGGTGTGACGGCTCAGAGCCACTGATATTCGTCCAGATGCGCGGTGAGCGCGCGCAGGTATTCGCGGTGCGTCTCGTTTTCCCACAGGATGCGCATCGCCTGCTTGACCACGGAGACGAACGCGGGATTCAGCCCCGCCATGCCGGAGTCACACAGCGGGCACAGCGGCCGCGCGCGCACGTCCATGCGCACGGTGAGCTTCTCTGTGCCGTCGGGCGCGGTCTTGACATAGGGCGTCAGCGGAAAGATGCGGCAGGCCAGCGGCCTGTGACGGCGAGGGCAGGGCAGAAAGCAGCTCAGCAGCGGCACGGGCTGGCCGTCAAACAGCAGGGAGGAGGGCAGCAGCTCCATCCACGCACCCTGGTGCGCGTACAGCGCTTCCTCGCCGGGATAGAGCAGCATGCCGGCCACTTCGTCCTCCTCCGCACTGTCCTTGCAGCAGGCCGCAGAGCACAGCAGTCCGCAGTCGGTGGCAAGGGGCGTCACGTTTTCCAGCAGGTCGCGCGCGGCGACCAGGGCATCCATCGCGTTCATGGTCCCAACTCCTTCGGTTCAATTTATTTTTAGAAAGGCTGCAGGATATGGAAGATAATCTGTTTTACTTCGGCGACGCGCGGCAGGCTCTTGCGCGGCTGGCCGCCGAGGGGCGGAGGGTACAGCTGTGCGCCATCGACCCGCCCTACCGCACGGGCAAAAACTTCGGAGCCTACGATGATCGCGCGTCCTCCGAGGACTATTATGCCATGATGCGCCAGGTGCTGCAAGGAATTTATGATGTGCTGGACGAGGCGGGCAGCCTGTTTGTCCATATAGACGCACGCACGCACGCGCGCCTGCGGCTGATGCTGGACGAGATCTTCGGCGAGAACAGCTTCCGCAATGAAATTATTTGGGCCTACCGCAGCGGCGGCCGCGCCACAGGGCACTTTTCCCGCAAGCACGATATCATCCTCTACTACGTCAAGAGCGATGCCGCCTATTTTGACGCCATGCAGGACGCCGTACCCCGGTCGGGCGCGCGCCGCAACCACATGAAGCGCGAGGTGGATGAACAGGGGCGGTCCTATCGCACCATCCGCTCGGGCGGCCGCATCTATCGCTACTATGACGACGATCTCGTGCCCCCTTCGGACGTCTGGGACGACATTCCTCACCTGCAGCAGCGCGATCCCGAACGCACCGGCTATCCAACCCAGAAGCCGCAGCGCCTGCTCGAACGCATTGTCAAGTGCGCCAGCCGTCCGGGCGATACCGTGCTGGACGCCTTTGCCGGCTCCGGCACCACGCTGGCCGCGGCGCATGCGCTGGGCCGCGCTTTCATCGGCATCGACAGCGCGCCGCAGTCCCTCGACACAATAAAAAAACGTCTGGCGGACGCGGATCTGCGCATCATAAAGCTGTGATGCCCGCCAGAGGTTCAGCGATGAATGACGGACGGGGCATCCCGCTTTTCCCCTGACTTTTTCAGGGAGGACAGGCCCGCGCCGATCAGGTTTGCCGTCCGGAATGAGAATTTCGCGTGGACGAAAAGCGAGGAGGGTTTGGCGCCGAAGGAAGGAACGGCGGCTGCGGACAGCGGCGCGTCTTCACCCTGGCCGGCGCGGATGCGGGCGCAGAGCGCGGCCAGCCCTGCGCGCACCAGCCCCGTCAGCTGCGCGGTGGCGGCGGCGTCCTCGGGCACGCGCAGCACGGCGCGGATGTCGAGCAGCCGAACCTGCGGCATCTCCAGGCGGCGCAGCAGCGCGCTGCGCTTGGCGGGCGACCGTCGTTTGCGGGTCCGCAAGGGGATTTTTTTACGGAAGAAAAACAGCGCTGCGCGCAGGCGTCCGTCCGGGCCGCGCGTCAGCGAGGCGGTTATGCGCAGTGGCAGCGGACAGGACAGCGGCCGCAGCCGGAGCACGAGACGCGTGTTTTGCAGTTCCAGCTCCGCCGTGCACACGCGGGCAAACAGCGCAAGCCCTGCCGCCAGCAGCGCCAGCGACATCCACTGTCCCGTGGACAGCCCCGCCGCCGCTCCGCGCACCTCGTCCCCACGGAAAAATTCCAGGCAGAAGCGCAAAACGGCATAGGACAGGAAGTACAGCCCGGCCGTGTATCCCGGTTCGCGCTCCTTGCGAGCATAGCGCAGCAACGCGACGCCCAAAGTTACGTTCAGCGCCGCCTCAATCAGCTGTACGGGCAGCAGCGGCACGTCGCGCGGCGCGGCCAGCGCCTGCGGCAGCACAATTCCCCAGGGCACGGGCACGCCGTAGCAGCAGCCCGCGAAAAAACATCCTACCCGCCCGATTCCGTGCCCGATGGCAAGACAGGGCGCGGCATGGTCCATCAGCATCAGCACATCCAGGCGCAGCGCGCGCGCGGCCAGCAGCCCGATAAGCGCTCCGCCCAGCAGCCCGCCGTGGAACACAAAGCCCGTCAGCAGCGCGGAGGAGAGCGGCGTGCCCCGGGGCATGGTGGCAAGGTAGAGCAGCTTGGCGCCCAGCAGCGCGCCCGCCGCCACCGCCGCTGTCCACCGCGCGGCGGCGCGCGCCGTCCCCTTGGGCAGACGCAGGAAGAACAGGCTCAGCCCCAGCGCCGCGCCCAGACCCACAAACAGCGCGTAGGTCGGCACGCGCAGCGAAAATAGATGGAGGAACGGAAGCAAGCGCACACACCCCCTTGACGGAATTTCCGGTTTCTTCCTGTAGCGTTGGCGGCCGAGTGCGGATTTATGCGCATAAAGAGCGCGCGCCGGGGGAAAAGTAGCGCTGAACGCAAGCCGCTTCGCGCGGTAATTTTTCACAACGAGGGGGAAGTTGGTATGGCGCACCCGATTGAGAACATCATGGGCACCACCATGGAGAGTTTGAAGGAAATGATCGACGTCAGCACTGTGGTGGGCGTGCCGGTCAGCGCGGGGGAGGGCGTGACGGTCATCCCGGTCTCGCGCGTCAGCTTCGGCTTTGTGGCGGGCGGCGGGGAGTACGACTGCAAGAGCGTGCCGCTGCCGTTGGACGAGAATCCGCAGCCGCTGCCCTTTGCGGGCGGCACGGGCGCGGGGGTGACGGTCAGCCCTGTGGCCTTCCTGATGGTCAGCGGCGACCAGGTGCGCCTGCTGCCCGCGGTCAACTCCACGCCCATTGACCGGCTGGTGGAGATGATCCCGCAGATCGTAAAGGATGTAAAGGATCTGCTGCCCGAAAAACATGGCGTGACCGAGATTCACATTTAGCTCATGCCCGTAAGGCGCTTCTGCATACAGTGTAAGTGCAGAGGCGCTTTATTTTGCGACAGGGGGCGGTTTTTTATGAGAAAATGGATGGCATGCGCGCTGGCGCTGGCGCTGTTGCTGTGTCCGGCGCGGGTGAAGGCGGGCACGGAGGGCACGGCGCGCGCCGCCGTGGTGATGGAACAGTCCACCGAACGGGTGTTGTACGCGGCAAATGCCGATGAGCAGCTGCCCATGGCCAGCACCACCAAGATCATGACGGCGCTGTGCGTGCTGGAGAACGCAGCGCTGACGGACACGGTGACCATCGACGCGCGCATGTCGGGCATTGAGGGCAGCAGCATGTACCTGGAGGTGGGGGAGACCCTCACCGTGGAGCAGCTGCTCTACGGGCTGATGCTGCGGTCGGGCAACGACGCGGCGGTGGCGCTGGCGCTGCACGTATCGGGCAGCGTCGAGAACTTTGCGGCGCTGATGAACCAAAAGGCGGAGGAATTGGGCCTTACCCACACGCACTTTGTCAATCCGCACGGCCTGCCCGCCAAGGATCACTACACCACGGCGCGCGAGCTGGCCGCCATCACCTGCGCGGCGTATGAAAACGCCGATTTTCGGCGCATCGTGTCCACGCAGTACATCGCCGTGCCCTGGGAAGGGCACCCTTACGACAGGGCAATGAAGAACAAAAACAAAATGCTCACGCTCTGCAAGGGAGGAAACGGCGTCAAGACGGGCTACACAAAGGCGGCGGGGCGCTGCCTCGTGTCGGGAGCGCAGCGGCAGGGCATGCAGCTGATCTGCGTGGTGCTCAACGCGCCCGACATGTGGAACGACAGCCTGCGGCTGCTGGATGAGGGATTTGAAAATTACGGGATGGTCACGGTGCTGGACAGCCTGGAGCCAGCGGCGCACCTGCCCTGCGCGTTTTCCGATCAAACGGTGCCTGTGCTGCCCATGTGGGACGCGGAAGCGCCGCTGGCGCAGGGAGAAACGGCGGAGGTCATGCTGGAATTGCCAGAAAAGCTGACGACAGATGTTGCACGCGGGCAGGTTTTGGGGTATGCTATCATTGGGATAGAAAAGGGGAAATCGGTGCGCGTGCCGCTGGTCGCAGGCGAGACGGTGCAGATGCCGCAGCGGCGGAGCTGGTCACAGGCGCTGCGGCGCGTGCTGGAGCTCTGGTTTCCCATTGAAATGGAGCAGGAGGGGCAAGGGACGGCATGAGGTTGCAAAAATACATGGCGGAGTGCGGCGTGGCCTCGCGCAGGAAGTGTGAGGAGATCATCGCCGCAGGGCGCGTGACGGTCAACGGCAGGGTCGTGGACGTCATGGGCGCACAGGTGGAGGAGGGCGACGCGGTGTGCGTGGACGGCGCCCCCATCTGCGCGGAAAAACGGCGGCAGTACATCCTGCTCAACAAACCGCAGGGCGTGGTGACGACGCTGAGCGATCCCCAGGGACGAAAAACTGTGCGAGATCTGATCGAGGGCATTTCCGAGCGCATTTACCCGGTGGGGCGGTTGGACTACGATACAGAAGGGCTGCTGCTGCTGACCAACGACGGCGAGCTGATGCAGAGCATCACCCACCCCAGCAGCGAGGTGGAGAAGCTCTACTACGCGCGCGTGCGCGGGGAGCTGACCGAGCAGGCGCTGGGCCGTCTGGAAAACGGGTTGACGCTCGACGACGGCCACCGCACCGCACGGGCGAAGGTCACGCTGCTGCCCGACGATCCCGCCTATCCGGGCCTGACCCATTTGACCATCGCGGTGCACGAAGGGCACAACCGGTTGGTGCGCCGCATGTTCGAGGCGGTGGGCGCGCGCGTGGTGTATCTGCGCAGGGAGCGCATCGGCCAGCTGTCGCTGGGGCGTCTGAAAGCGGGGGCGTGGCGACATCTGACGCCCGCTGAGGTGGACTACCTGCGCGCGCTGGGAGGAAACGGCGATGAAGCTTAGAAACGCGCGCTATCTGGCAAGGGACTTATTGGATACGCTGCTGCGGCCCGGCGACGCCGCTGTCGACGCCACGATGGGCAATGGCCACGATACGCTCTACCTGGCGCAGAAGGTGGGGGAGAGGGGCAGAGTTTGGGCCTTTGACGTGCAGCAGGCGGCGCTGGACGCCACAAAAAAACGGCTGGAGGACGGCGGCTGCGCGGATCGCGTCCGCTTGATTCTGGACAGCCACGCCAATATGGCTGCCTATGTGGACGAGCCTCCGGCCGCCATCCTGTTCAATTTGGGCTGGCTGCCCACGGGCGACCACTGCGTCACCACCCGCACGGACAGCACGCTTGCCGCTGTGTCCGCTGCGATGGAACTGGTGCGGCCGGGCGGGCTGGTGTCGGTATGCATCTATCCTGGCCACGCCGAGGGTGCGCGCGAAAAACTCGCGCTGCGGCAGATGCTGGAGGAAGCGGATATTCACCGCTTCAATGTGCTATGGTGCGAATTTGCCAACCAGCGGCAGGATTCGCCGAAGCTGGCGCTCATCCAGAAGGAATCGCTGTCCTAGAATGTTAAAAGAACATTATCTGTCGGATTTGGGCAGGATTGACAAGTATTGACGGAGAATCCAGAAATAGGGGCAAGATTGGTTTGCCCGTTAAGAATTCATCAATGAATGCCCGGATGCCCCGGGCGAGCGTTGCAAAAAATGGTTTGGAGGTAGGCGCAATGAGTGTTGAACTGAACGAACGCAGGCAGAAGCTGCTTGCCGGCGGCGGAAAAGACCGCGTGGCCAGGCAGCATGAGGCCGGCAAGATGACCGCGAGAGAGCGCGTCGCAAAGCTGCTGGACGAAGGCAGCTTCGTCGAAGTAGGCGCGTTCACTGCGGCAAAGGAGAGCGCGAGCAGCGTCATCACGGGCTACGGCGTCATTGACGAGCGGCCGGTGTACGTCTACGCGCAGGATTTCACCGTAAAGGGCGGCGCGATGGGCGCGGCTGCGGCCGCCAAGATCGTGCGGCTGATGGAGCTGGCGCAGAAGACCGGCGCGCCCGTCATCGCCATGTGCGACTCCGCCGGCGCGGACCTTGCCCAGGGCGTCGAGGCGCTGAACGCCTATGCGTCCATCATGAAGGAGACGGCGTCCATCTCCGGCGTGGTGCCGCAGATCTCGCTGATCCTGGGGCCCTGCGCGGGCGGCGCGGCCTTTGTGCCCGCGCTGACGGATGTGACCATCGTGGCCGACAAAGTGGGCCAGATGTTTGTCACCGGCCCGCAGGTGGTCTCCGCCAGAACCGGAAAAAATCTCACTGCAAAGGATCTGGGCGGCGGCAAGAAGCTGTCCGAGTCCGGCGCGGCATCCATCTGCGTGGATACCGAGGAGGAGGCCTTTGCCATGGCGCGCAAGGTGCTCTCCTTCCTGCCCAGCAACAACCAGGAGGACGCGCCGCTGGCCATGAGCGACGACCTCAACCGCATGCTGGACATCGATACGTACCATGACGCGCATGACGCCATCGTGCGCATCGCCGATTTCAACGACTATGTGGAGCTGTCCAAGGATTTCGCACCCAACATGATCACGGCTTTGGCTCGCGTGGGCGGCCGCTGCGTCGGCATCGTGGCAAACAATCCCGCGTCCTATGACGGCGTGCTGTGCGCCTCCGCCTGCAAAAAGGCTGCGCGCTTCATCCGCCTGTGCGACTGCTTCAACCTGCCGGTGATCACGCTGGTCAATACCGCCGGACAGAATACCGTCACCCCTGAGAACAACGCTGCCGCCATTTCTTCCGCTGCGCAGCTGATTTTCGCCTATGCTGAGGCCGTGGTGCCCAAGGTCTCCATCCTCTGCGGCGACGCCATCGGCGCGGCCTATTCCGCGATGGGCTCCAAGGCCAACGGCGCGGATATCGTGTTCGCCTGGCCCACCGCCTTTGTCGCCCCCATCAACGCCGAGGCCGCCGTGCGCATCCTGAATAAGCAGGAAATCAAGGACGGCGCGGACATTTCCGAGCTGGTGGAAGCCTACAAGGAAGCCAACGGCGCGGTCGCAACCTGCGAGGCCGGCGTGGCCGACGACGTCATCGAGCCTGCCGCCACCCGTCAGATGATCGCGGCGGCGCTGGAGATGCTGCTGGGCAAGCGCGAGGTGCTGCTGCCCCGCAAGCATGGCAACCTCCCCCTGTAAGGCGCAGGGCTATAAGAGAAGAAGGAGGTTTCCATCATGTACGTTACAGCCAGTATCGATCCCCAGGTGATGAGCGGTGCGGGCATCGTGTTTGCGGTGGGCTTTGGCATCGTGTTTATCACATTGATCCTGCTCATCCTCGTGCTGACCATCCAGGCCAAGATCTTCCAGGCCGTGGGCAGCCGCGGCAAGACGGCCAAGGCCCCTGCCGCCAAACCTGCGCCCGCTCCGGCTCCCGCCCCCGCAGCAGCCCCTGCCGCCGCGCAGGAGGATGAGGACGAGATCGCAGCCGTCATCGCGGCGGTCGTCGCGATGATGTCCGAGTCCGGCAACGGCCTGGTGGTGCGCTCCGTGCGCCGCGTGGGTTCCAATACCCCTGCCTGGAGCGCTTCGGGCCGCCAGGAATATGTCAACACTCGCTACTGATTTCCCCCATACGGAACGATATAGAAATTTAGGAGGCTTTCGCAATGCGTAAGTTTATGATTACCGTCAATGGCAAGTCCTACGAAGTGTGCGCTGAGGAGATCAAGGATGGCGCCGCGATGCCCGTCATGCCCGCCGCTCCCGTGGCCGCTCCCGCTGCGGCTCCCGCCCCCGCCGCTCCCGCCGCCGGTGAGACCCCCGTGCCCAGCCCCATGCCCGGCAACGTGTTCAAGGTGGAGTGCAAGCCCGGCCAGGC
>DKYK01000017.1 GCA_002492415.1 Christensenella sp. UBA7102 | reverse complement strand
CGGGGAGCGTGGATTGAAATATCCACACCATATTTGGCGGCGATTGGGAGCTTGGTCGCTCCCCATACGGGGAGCGTGGATTGAAATTAATCGGCGTGTAACGTTGAAGTTATCTGCCTGTCGCTCCCCATACGGGGAGCGTGGATTGAAATAGCCGGGCGATGTCGGAGGTGCCGCCGGTCTGGCGTCGCTCCCCATACGGGGAGCGTGGATTGAAATATCGCCATCCACAGCTTGAACTCCGTGCGGAACGTCGCTCCCCATACGGGGAGCGTGGATTGAAATGCGAGCTGGTGATGCAGGGCAAGGTGGTGCACGTCGCTCCCCATACGGGGAGCGTGGATTGAAATAGTCAATCATGCACAGAATTGTGCAGACTTTGACGGTCGCTCCCCATACGGGGAGCGTGGATTGAAATTGCGCACCTCGGTCACCGCCATGCGCAGCGCCAGTCGCTCCCCATACGGGGAGCGTGGATTGAAATGATGAGTTCACGTTGCGGGAGATGCAGGCGCAGCTGTCGCTCCCCATACGGGGAGCGTGGATTGAAATTGCGGCGCTAGGGCCAGTGACTGCGGCAGGCGGTAGTCGCTCCCCATACGGGGAGCGTGGATTGAAATCTCCATTATCTTTTTGTATCCGATGAGCTCGCAGTCGCTCCCCATACGGGGAGCGTGGATTGAAATTGATGGCGGCAATGCGTTGGAGCATCACCTGATCAAGTCGCTCCCCATACGGGGAGCGTGGATTGAAATGTGAAATTAATATAATGCGCTGGAAACAGCACCGTCGCTCCCCATACGGGGAGCGTGGATTGAAATTCGCAGATCTCGCTGGCCACCTGCGCATCGTCCCGGTCGCTCCCCATACGGGGAGCGTGGATTGAAATATGCTAATTAAAACACAAAAGGAGTAATTAACAAGTCGCTCCCCATACGGGGAGCGTGGATTGAAATTCTTTGGCTGAGAGTGGCGCTGTTATGTCTGGAGTCGCTCCCCATACGGGGAGCGTGGATTGAAATTCGTACTTTATATAAGTAGTCGTTTCCGCTACCGTCGCTCCCCATACGGGGAGCGTGGATTGAAATATCGTTATGCCCTTGAGTATCGCTTTGGCCATGCCGCCGCCTCCTTGAAATTGAGTAAAAGAAAAGCACCTTGACGAATCAAGATGCCTTCAAGAGGGGGTAATTCGGTTAGTTATCGGTAATATGCAGCTCGCTTTTGAGCGCCGCCTGAAGCACGGCGGAGAAGTTGACGCCCTCGCGCTCGGACATGGCGTTGAGCCATGCGGGAATCGTGAGCGTCTTTTTGACGGCCCGATTGTCGTAGAACTTGCGGTATTCCAGCGTATCGCAGCCCACGAGCGACACAAACGCGTCAGCCCCTGCCGGAACCGCCGATACCGCAGAGGGCGCGGGAATCGCCGCGCCGCGTTCCTCGAGATTGTACAGCGTCAGACACAGCACGTCAGCCGCCATATCGTAGGCGTCCTGCACGTCGTCGCCCTGCGTGTAGCATCCTTCCAGATCCGGAAACTCCACCGTATAAAACGCGCCGTCCTTTTTAAAAACCGCAGGATACAAATATTTTTCCATTTTCGCAGCCTCCCTTATCATGATGCCCGGCGGGGTTTATTGTAACACTGCGTCCTGCTTGATGCTCTTGAGCGTTTCCTCCGCGATCTCTTACGCGTGCCGCGGCACGCGTAAGATCTTGCCGGTGATTGGGCTAAAGTAGATGTCGTGTCTCTTGCCGCGCTGCATGAGCTTAATGCCGTTTTTGCCCCTCTTTCTACATTGATTATAGCACGTATTAGTACGTATATAAAGCCCCGCCCTGATGAGAGAAAACATGGACTTTTTTTAGGAGACCTCCGAGTGCTGCGCGAGGTATTCAAACGCGCGCGCCTCGTCGCTCCCCACACAGGGAGCGCGAATCAAAATAAGGCGCAGTCTGGCGGCAGGCTTGCCAATGATTCCAGATGTGAACGGAGGAAGGGGCACACGCAGGCGTGTCAAACTCGGGCAAGCGGCAAACGCGAGGGTGGCCAACCACGGTAGGATCTGTCTGAGACTGTGTTATCCCAAAGGCATCTTTGACGACCGTCCCTGCTTGACACTGCTCTATGTGGATGATATTATTTTATCGACCGGCTGTCGGTATATTTTACTGAGAGAGGAGACAAAGTTCATGCGCGTTGTCAAAGAGGCGTCTGTGCGCAGAAACGAGATCCTGGATGCGGCAGAGCGGCTATTTGTGACCAAGGGATTTGACAAGACCAGCACCAACGATATATTGGAGCAAGTTGGGATCGCCCGAGGGACGCTCTACTACCACTTTGGATCAAAGGAAGAAATTCTGAATGCCATGATTCAGCGAATGACTGATGGGCTTGTGCAGCGGGCCGATGGGATCTTTGCACAAAAGGACGTGCCCGTGCTGGAGCGCCTGACAAGGATGGTGCTGGCATTGAATGTGGACAGCGACCTGGGCCATGCGATTCTGGAGCAGATGCACAAGCCGCAAAATGCCCTGATGCACCAGAAGATGCGGGAAGGGCTGCTGGCGGGGATTGTCCCGCTGTTCACCGGCCTGATCGAGGAAGGCATCGCCCAGGGAATTTGTCAGACGGACTATCCGGCCCAGGCAGCGGAGATGATCCTGCTCTACTCCACCACAGCCTTTGACGATCTGGCGGAACACGGCGATGAGGAACGAAAGATCGCGGCCTTCATCTACCATATGGAGCGCCTGCTGGGAATGCCCAGGGACAGTATGCTTGAGACCGTTCTTCCGATTTTTAGAGCGTGAGAGAAATCGGATGCTGAGGAGGAAGCGAATATGCAAAATTTTGGCCTGTCCATGCTATGGTTTTGGATCTGCTATATCCTGGTCACTCTGGTTGGGATCGCACATACAGTTTTTAATATTTATGTTCTGCACATGAAGCCGATGGATGGTCGATCAATGGGAGAAGGGTATGAAAAGACAAAGCCCTGGCATCCACTATACAATATCATATTATTTACTGCATTTGGCTTCCTGTATATGAACGGATTGGATAATCCCACCATGAAGGATGCGTTTATCACCGGGGCGGCATGGGCTGGAATTTGTATCGTATTTGATGTGTTTGGATGGGTAATCATAAAACATCCTTGGAGCTTAACCTTTAAGGAATTCTATATAGATTACCAGCCCTGGATTACTCTAATCTATCTCGCAATCTGGCTTGGACCGATTTTGGGTTTTGTATTCGTTAGATGAAATTTCAGAGGCGTCGGTATGCAAAGTCAAAAGAAAAGGGTGGGTCTTGTTCTTTTCCTGATTGCATTGCTGATTCTCGCCATTGCCGAGATTTTCCCGTCATGGAACGGAATGTGGAATGAGTTTGGGCAAAATCTGTATTTATTTTTTCATAAATGAAAAGAAAAATGCGACGCTGGCTCGGAGTGCGTATGTGAAAGGATTGCATCCCTTTACAAAGCGCAGATTGACATGCCATGCGTGTGAAAACAAGCATGGGCAAGCGTCGTATTGTGAGGCGAAATTTTCGGTTTGTCCGGAAGGCAGTCGTAGAATTAAGGCAGAGGGACGGTGACGTTCCTCACTTTTATGGTTTATTATCGACCGTCAGACGGTCTAATAAAGGAGGTCGCTTTAGTGAAAGAGAAGAACTACTTCTCGAAATTCATGCTGCTCTGGGGCGGGGAGCTGCTCTCCGCCGTGGGCAGCGGGCTGACCAGCTTCGGGCTGGGGGTGTATGTATTCCGGCAGACGGGGAGCGCCGGAAGCATGGCGCTGGTGACGCTGCTGGCCTTTCTGCCTACGCTGCTGCTCAGTGTCCCCGCCGGGGTGCTGGCTGACCGCTACGACCGGCGACTGCTCATGATGCTGGGGGACGGCTGCTCAGCGCTGGGGATTCTCTATATACTGCTGTGCATGATGCGGGGCGAAGCGGAGCTTTGGCAGATCTGCCTGGGGGTGTTTGTCAGCTCCGCCTTTTCCGCTCTGCTGGAGCCCTCCTACCGGGCCACCGTCACCGATCTGCTCACCAAAGAGGAGTATTCCAAGGCCAGCGGCTTGGTGAGCCTTGCGAGCAGCGCGCGGTACCTGATCTCGCCAGCCCTGGCCGGGGCGCTGCTGACCATCAGCGATATCAAGCTGTTGCTGCTGATTGACATCTGCACCTTCTTTCCCACGGTGCTTGCCGCAGCGTTTGTCCGAAAGGGAATTGCGGCAAAAGAGATGGAGGGCAGGCCGCCCTTTGGTCAGAGCCTGCGCCAGGGCTGGGGAGCCATCACCGGCAGCCGGGGCATTTTGATACTGGTCGCGGTTTCCTCAGCGATGACCTGCTTTATGGGCTGCTTTCAGATTCTCGCCCAGCCCTTGATCCTGGATTTTGCGGATAGCGCCACCCTGGGCATCGGAGAGACGGTCTGTGCCTGTGGGATGCTGGTATCCGCGCTGTTTCTGGGGGTCAGAGGAATTCGGCGCGGCTATGTCAAGATCCTGAGCCTATTTCTTTTCTTTGCGGGGATCATGATGGTCGGATTTGGCGTCTGGGAGAGCATGGTTCCCATCTATCTGTTCGGCTTTCTGTTCTTCGCCACGCTGCCCGTCGCCAACAATTGCCTGGATTATCTCGTCAGAGCCAATATCCCCAATACACTGCAGGGCCGAGCCTGGGGCGTCATTGGTTTTCTGTCCCAGCTTGGCTATGTGGTGGCTTATGCCGGAGCCGGCGCGGCGGCAGACGGCATTGCCGCAGGGCTGGACATGAGCGTGGGGCGGGGAGCGGCGGCGGTGGTGATAATTGCAGGGGGGCTGCTCGCCGTAACCGCGCTGTGCATTGCCCCCATCAAAAGCGTCCGCGCATTGGAGGAACCGCCAGAATCCCGAAACTGATCCGGATCGATTCCCATCCCATGTCAGCAAAGCAATAGAGGCATTTGGCTTGCCCTTCACGATTTCATTCTCCACTTTTCCGACGAACAAGGTTCCGATGGTTTTGCCTTTTATAAAATCGTAAAGCGCTTCGGGATGCTTTCCGCTTGCAATGACGGTATATTCCGTTGTCGTGCCGCAGCTGAACCCGTAGTATTCTTTGGACAATATCTCATTATCCAATCACAATCCGCACCTTATTTTCACGGTCCAAGGGGCTGCTGAAATCCTTGCAGCGAAAAAGTTTATCCCCGCAGGCAATAAGCAGATAAAACTCTGTCTGTTGGCGGTTGTAAAAAAGAGCGCGTTTACTATTTTTATGTTTAGCTTTTCGTTTACGCGGGTGCAGTTCTCCATCGCAGTCACTGCGTCGGTGTCCACCCGCGCAAACGGTATTCGCACATCGATTATGAGCTGCTGCTGGGCGACTATACGGAAATGGAAAAATGGATTCTGGAGGAACGGGTGGACTGCGGGTTCCTCAAATTGCCGACCCATCCCGATTTTGAGATGATTTTTCTGAAGCAGGATCCGTTACTGGCGATTCTCCCGGAGCATCGCTGGCTCGTCGGATGCGAAAAATCCCCGTCTCCGCGCTCTGCGACGACCCGTTTCTGCTGCTGGAAAAGGACGGAAAGGCGGAGGCTTCGTAGATCTTCGAGCGCTGCGGGCTGGGAATCAGCATTCTGCCTAGGCTGATCCTAAGGCGCGTGCCCTATCGCATCCAAACAAAAAAAACCGATGTGCCCGCATACCGCAACATCGGCCTTGCGCTCAAGGAAAAAAGTCCGCCTCCCTTGCCGTCAAAAAATTCCTTGACGATCTGCAGTACCGGCAGGGGATTGTGCCGTTTCGCCGCATCAGCGCCCTTTTCTTGACAAAACCGCAGGCGCGGGCTATACTGAACGCACAAAGCGAGGGGGCTGCGATATGAAAAACGTGAGCAAATACGGCATCCAATACTTTGCGCCCAAGGACGCGCCTATGCGCTGGGCTTCGCGCGACCATATTGAGCGCGCGCCCGTGTGGTGCTCCGTCGATCTGCGCGACGGCAACCAGGCGCTGGTGGTGCCCATGAGCCTGGATGAGAAGATCGAGTACTTCAAGACTCTGGTGCGCGCCGGGTTCAAGCAGATCGAGGTGGGCTTTCCCGCCGCGTCGGATACGGAGTACCTGTTTCTGCGCACGCTGATCGACCACGGCCTCATCCCCGAGGATGTGACGGTGCAGGTGCTCACCCAGAGCCGCGAGCACATCGTGCGGCGCACCTATGAGGCGCTGCAGGGCGTAAAGCACGCCATCGTCCATCTGTACAACCCCACGTCCGTCGCCCAACGCGAGCAGGTTTTCCGTATGAGCCGGGAGGAGATCAAGACCATCGCGACCAGCGGCGCCGAGCTGTGCGAGCGGCTGCGCGTCGAGATGATGGACGGCAGTGATATTCAGTTCGAGTATTCGCCGGAGTCCTTCACCGGCACGGAACCGGAGTTTGCCGCCGAGGTGTGCAACGCGGTACTCGACATCTGGCAGCCCACTGCCGAGCGGCCCGTGATCATCAACCTGCCCGCCACCGTGTCGCTGTCCATGCCGCATGTGTACGCCAACCAGATTGAGTACATGTGCGATCACCTGCATTGCCGCGAGCACGTGGTGGTGTCGCTGCATCCCCACAACGACCGCGGGTGCGCCGTGGCGGATACTGAAATGGGGCTGCTGGCCGGCGCGGACCGCGTGGAGGGCACGCTGTTCGGAAACGGCGAGCGCACGGGCAACGCAGACATCCTGACCATTGCGCTGAATATGTATGCACAGGGCGTCGATCCCGGGCTGAATCTGGAGGACGTGCCGCATTTGGTGGAGACCTACGAGCACGTGACGGGTATGCACGTCTACGAGCGGCAGCCCTATGCCGGGCAGCTGGTGTTTGCAGCGTTCTCGGGCGGGCATCAGGACGCCATCACCAAGGGCATGCGCTGGCGCGAACAGAATGCGCCCGAACGGTGGACGGTGCCCTATCTGTCCATCGACCCGACGGATATTGGCAGAGAATATGAGAGCGACGTCATCCGCATCAACAGCCAGTCGGGCAAGGGCGGCATCAGCCACGTACTGGAGAGCCGCTACGGCTACGATCTGCCCGCTGGCATGCGCGAGGACTTCGGGTACACCGTCAAGCGCATTTCCGACCGGCAGCACCGCGAGATGCAGGCTGACGACATTCGCGCCATCTTCATGGAAACCTATGTCAACTTCTTTGATCCGCTGGATGTGGTGGAGGCGCACTTTAAGCAGGAGAACGGCATCATCGCCACCATCACGGTGTTCAACGGCGGCAGAGAGGAGCAGGTATTCACCGCGCAGGGCAACGGCCGCCTGGACGCCGTGAGCAACGCGCTCAAGGCCAACCTGGGGTACCGATACTCCATTATCAAATACCAGGAGCATGCCATCGAGCAGGGATCGGACTCCAAGGCCATCGCCTACGTGGGCATCCGGACGCCCGAGGGCCTGGTGTCCTGGGGCGCGGGCACGCATGACGACATTATGGCGGCGTCGGTCAATGCGCTGGTGTCGGCAATCAATCGAATCGGAAAATAGAACGGATGCGACGAGCGGCGTCTTCGATGGAAGGCGTCGCTTTCTTCATGTGCGCTTTTCCAAAACTTCATTTGTAATAACATATATGGTTGGGTATAATGTGTTCTGGATATAAACAGATATAGAGGGGAATTTGGCAGAATATGAGCAGGTTTACAAAATTAAGAAACGAAATCTCCGGTTTTTTTGCCGGAAAATACAATCAGATGGTGATATTGTTCGGTATCGAGGGACTGTTGTTCCAGTTTGTGATGTCGCTCTCCGGCGTGTCGGGCTTTGGCACCAATTTGTACGCCACAAATCTTGGGGCGACGGACAGTCAGATCGGCATGATCCAGCTGGTGGCAAACCTGGCGGCGGTAGTGCTGCTGTTGCCCATCGGCGTGCTGTCCGATCGGATGAAGAATGCCAAGACCATGCCCGTTTGCCTGATGCTGTTCATGGGCGCGGCATACTTTTTTTACGGCACCGTGCCCGTGATGGGGGAAAACCGGATGGTGTTCTTCTTCATCTTCCTTGCGATGACCGCGGGCGTGCTGGTGGTTTACAACGCCATTTGGCAGGCGTTCTTTGGCGACATGACGGCGATCTCCCAGCGGAACCGGGTCTATGCGTTCCGCAACCGGTTCATATTCGCCATCAGCACCGTCGCGCCCATCGTGTGCGGCACGATTTTGACCGCCATGCCCGACAGCAATGGCAAGCTGGGCGTGCTGCGCGCGTTTTTTTATGCCTGCGGCGCGTGCAATCTGCTCAACGCGCTGGTGCTCTGGCACATGCCCGGCGGACAACGCTCGACGGAGGCCATTGCCAATGCGCCGAAGCTGAGCGTGCGGCAGTTTGCGGATGTGCTCCGGGAGCTGACGCATGACAAGAAATTTGTGCTGTACTTCATCAGCATCATGTTCTTTTACTTTGGCTGGCATATGGACTGGAGCATGTGGTACATCGGACAGACGCAGTATGTGGGCTTGAGCGAGGCGCACCTGTCCCTCTTTGCCGCGCTGTGCGCGATTCTGCAGCTGGCCACGCTGGGCCTGTTCGCCCGGCTCAACGAGAAGAAGGGCGTTAATTTTACCTTTATCTTCTGCGCGTTGTCCCTGATGTGCTGCCCGCTGACGATGCTGGTGGCGGGCACAGCGCCCGTCGCAGCGCGGCCAGTGGTGTTCCTCGCGATGGGCAGCATCGTCTGCATACCGCAGGGCGCGACGAACCTATGCCTGGTGCAGATGCTGCTCAACGTCATCCCCGAACGCAACCGGTCGCTCATCGTAAGCCTGAACATGGTCTTTGTCACGCTTTCCAACGCGGTGATGCCCTTTATCGGCGTGCAATTCTACCAACTGCTGGGCGGTGACTACCGGGGATTCCTGGCGTTCAATGCGGTGGTGTTCGTGCTGCGCGTCGCGGCGGTGGTGTTGTTCACGTCGCGCTACCTGCGGGGGCGTGCGCAGACAGCCTGATGTGCCGATGCGCGGTCTTGCGATTCACATTGCGAAACAAAATGCAATTGATTCTTGCTCTTCACACGCGAGTGTGGTATGCTGAAAAAGGTTGATACAAATAAGCTCAAGGGGGAAAGTTCACATGTTCTTTTATACCCGAGAAGAAGTCATCAAAATGACGCCCCAGTGGACGGGTGAGCGCTTGGAGGACGGTCGTCCCAAGGTTCCCGCTTCCGTGCTCGAGCGTATGCGCAAGCTGACGCTGGAGGAGGTTTGGGGCCTTTCCTGGGTACAGGGCTATGAGTTCCAGGCCGAGGGCCATTTCATGACCACGCATTCCACCGAGGATCATCGTCTGGTAGGCCGTGCCGTCACCTGCGTGTGCGTGCCCCTGCGCCAGGACCTGCACGAGGTCGCCACTGCCGAGTCCCGCGAGTTTGGTTTCAAGGGCGGTTACAATAAATCCGCCGTCGATCGTCTGGTGGAGGACGACGTCATGGTCGTGGATCTGTTCGATAAGGTGCATTACGGCACCTTCTTTGGCGGCAACCTGTCCACTCAGCTCAAGAACAAGACCAAGCGCGGCGGCGCGGTGGTTTGGGGCGGCATCCGCGATCTGGACCAGGTCAAGAAGATCGACGGCATCCAGATCTACTACCGCGGCACCCATCCGACTCCCATCCGCGACTACGTGATGACGGGTTACAATTCCCCCTGCCGCATCGGCCAGGCCATTTGCATGCCCGGCGACGTGGTGTTCGGCTCCAACGAGGGCGTGCTCTTTGTGCCCGCGCATCTGGCCGAAAAGACCGCGGACAATGCGGAAAAGTCCCACCTCAAGGACGATTTTGGTTTCGAGCGCCTCAAGCAGGGCGTGTACTCCGCCACCGAGATTGACGCGAACTGGACCGATGAGATGTGGCAGGATTTCATGGGCTGGTTCAAGTCCAATGAGATTGCCGCGAACTTCCAGTACCTCAACTGGGAGGAGGACATCGAGCGCTCCCGCAAAATGCGCGAGAATCCCGAGTCCGTCACGCGCAGCGGCCCCCGCGGAGGCAATCCGCCCATCCGCTCCACCATCTGATTTTTATCATGCAGCTGCCCAGGGAAGAACGACGCGTTCCCTGGGCAGCCCTTTTTTGTATGTAGCCCCTCTTGTCGCCGAGCTGCAAAGGCAGGATTTCTTTCATAATGTACGACGAAATGTATGCTTTTTGAAACCATGCGCCGTTTCATCCTTTGAAAAAAGTCGAAGTCGGATGAAAATTTACATGAGCGCCGACTGCCCGAGAGTCGTGCACATGCTTTCCCCAGGGTTGTCCCAAAGTTTTCCCCAAAGTTATCCACAGGTTGTGCAAAACTTGTGGGAAACGGATTTTCGACCCCCAACATGTTGTGGGATACAGAGCGACGGCCTCCAAGCTATGGGAATGCAATGTAAAATTTGCCGGGAGAGATAAATTTGCAGGACAGGGTGCGTCGGAATGCAGTTTGTGATATAATCGTGGAGGAAATCAGTCGGGCGATGAAGAACGGCGGAATCGGATGGATTTAAGTCGCGCGCCAAGGGTTCGGCGAAAGAGAAAAGGGGATTGGATATGACCGAGAATGCGGAGAGAATTTTTGCGGAATACCAGGTTCGCAAGACGCGCGCGCAGAAGGCGGCGTTTTTGGAGCACATGCAGGCGGTCTATCCGCAGGCGGCGGTGGAAGAGGGCGGCGCGCTGCGCAACCGCAATCTGGTCGTGGGCGACGTGGAGACGGCGGAGTTCGTGCTCGCCGCGCACTATGACACCTGCGCCCGGCTACCCTTCCCCAACTTCATCTCACCGCGCAACATCCCGCTGTACCTGCTGTACAGCCTTGCCATCTGCCTGCCCTTTCTTGCTGTGGGCGTTGCGGCGGAGCGGCTGATGCGCCTGGCGACGGATGCGTTCCTACCCAACTACCTGGCCTTTTTCGCGGGCTTTCTGCTGTCGTTTCTGGGCGTGATGATGATGGGGCCTGCAAACCCGCACACCGCCAATGACAATACCTCGGGCGTGCTGACCCTGGTCGAGGCCTATGAGACGATGACGGAGGCGGAGCGCGGCCGCGTGGCGCTGGTATTCTTTGACAACGAGGAGAACGGCCTGCTGGGCTCCGCGCGGTTTGCCAAGGTGCACCGGGAGCAGATGAAGGGCAAGCTGCTGCTCAACTTCGACTGCGTATCCGATGGCAACGAGCTGATGCTGGTGCTGAACAAGGGCGCCAAACCCTTTGAGGCACAGCTGCGCGCCGCGTTTCTGCCCACGGAGGGCAAGCAGGTGCACTTCCTTGACAGTGCGCGTGCGCTCTATCCTTCGGATCAGGTCAATTTTCGCTGCGGTGTGGGCGTTGCGGCGTTCAAGCGCAAAAAGGGCGTGGGCCTTTACATGAACCGCATCCACACCCCGCGGGACACGGTGCTGGATGAGCGCAATATAGCCTGCCTGGCGCAGGGCGTCAGGCGGTTTCTGGGTCAAAACAACAAGGAAACGGAGGACAAGTAAATGGGTGAAAAATTGGAGACGCTGCGCCGGCTGATGGCGCGCGAGGGCATGGATGCTTACATATTGCCCACAGCGGATTGCCATGAATCGGAGTATGTGGGCGCGCACTTCAAGGCGCGGGCATATCTTACGGGCTTTACGGGCTCCGCGGGCGTGGCGGTGGCCACGATGGAAGAGGCCGGCATGTGGACCGACGGCCGCTACTTCATCCAGGCGGCCGCGCAGCTTAAGGGCAGCGGATTTGATCTGATGAAGATGAACGAGCCGGGCGTGCCCACGGTGGAGGAGTACCTGGCCCAGAAACTGCCCCGCGGCGGCAAGCTGGGCTTTGACGGCCGCGTGCTGTACACCGGCATGGTAAAGTCGCTGCAAAAGGCGCTGGCGGGCAAGCAGATCACCTTTGCGGCGGACAAGGACCTGGTGGGAGAGATGTGGCAGGACCGCCCTGCGCTCAGCGCACAGCCCGCCTTCCGGCTCAAACTGAGCGAGGCAGGCCTGTCCGCTGCGGACAAGGTGGCGGACCTGCGGAAGGACATGGCGCGCGAGGGCGCGGAAGTGCTGCTGCTGCCCGGTCTGGACGATGTAAACTGGCTGCTCAACATCCGCGGCAACGATATTGACTACAATCCGTATCTGCTGGCCTTTGCGGCGGTGGAACAGGAGAAGGTGACGCTGTTTGCGCAGCGCGCGGCGCTGAGCGATGAGGTGGTGGATTCCCTGCGCGAGGACGGTGTGGACGTGGCGCCCTACGAGGGTTTCTACGACTACATCGCCGCGATTCCGGACGGCGCCTGCGTGTGGATCGACACCAACAAACTCAACTACGCGGCTTATACCCGCATCCCTGCGGGCGTGCGCATATTGGACAAGCCCTCCCCCGTCACGCTGAAAAAAGCCATCAAGAACGCCACGGAAATCGCCAACACCCGCAATGCGCACGTCAAGGACGGCGTGGCGTACACCAAATTCCTCTACTGGCTCAAGCACAACGTCGGCAAGGCGGAGCTGGACGAGATCGCCGCCAGCGATTATCTGGAGGCCAGGCGCGCCGAGCAGGAAGGCTTTTTGGAGCTGTCCTTCGGCACCATTTGCGCCTACAATGCCAACGCCGCCATGATGCATTATTCCGCCAGGCCCGGCTCTGCGGCCAAGCTGGAGCCGCGCGGCCTGCTGCTGGTGGACAGCGGCGGAACCTATCTGGACGGCACCACCGACATCACCCGTACCATCGCGTTGGGAGAGGTACCGCAGCAGTGGAAGGAGCACTACACCGCCACGCTGCGCGGCATGATCAATCTGTCCCGCGCCAACTTCCTCTACGGCTGCCGCGGCATCAATCTGGATATACTGGCGCGCGGCCCGCTGTGGGACGTGGGCATCGACTATAAGTGCGGCACGGGCCACGGCGTGGCGCACATCGGCGGCGTGCACGAGCCCCCGAACGGTTTCCGCTGGCGCATCGTGCCCGAGCGCAACGACAGCTGCGTACTGGAGGAGGGCATGATCACGACCGACGAGCCGGGCGTGTACATCGAGGGCAGCCACGGCATCCGCATCGAAAACGAACTGCTGTGCGTCAAGGGCGAGGCGAACGAGTACGGCCAGTTTATGCACTTTGAGACGCTGACCTTCGCGCCCATCGACCTTGCGCCTGTGCTGCCCGAGCGCATGACCGACGCCGAGCGCGCCTTCCTCAACGCATACCACGAGGCGGTCTACGAGAAACTCTCGCCGTACCTGAGCCAGGAGGAGAGCGCCTGGCTGCGGCAGGAGACGCGCGCCATTTGACGCGGGAATGAAGTGCGGGTAGAACCATGAAGATACTCAAGCAACTGTTGATCTTGCTGTTGATCTGTTTTGCGGGCGAAGGGATTGCGCTGCTGCTTCCCTTCGCCTTCCCGTCGAGCGTCATTTCCATGCTGCTCTTGTTTGCGCTGCTGCTCACACGCGCGGTCAAGCTGCGGCAGATCGGGGATGTGACGGATTTTCTGTCCAGAAACATGGCGTTTTTCTTCATTCCGGCGGGCGTGGAGATCTTGGAGAACTACAAACCCGTGGCGGACAAGATCCTGCCGCTGCTGTGCGTGCTGGTGCTGACGACGGTCATCACCTTTGCGGTGACGGCGGGCGCTGCGGGACTGACTTTGTGGCTGCAGGGCAAGTTGGGAGGAAAAAAGGCATGAGCGCATGGACGGATTCCTACCTGTTTGGCATTGTGCTGAGCATTGCGGCCTTTGCGCTGGGCGTGTGGCTCAACAAAAAGACCAGGCTGCCGCTGTTCAACCCGCTGCTCCTGGCGGTGGTCGCCGTGATCCTGGCGCTGCAGCTGCTGCGCATCCCGCTGGACAATTACCGCAAGGGAGCGCAGTTCATCTCGGCCTTCCTGGGTCCGGCGACGGCGGCGCTGGCGGTATCCATCTACAACCAGAGGAAGGTGCTGCGGCAGTACTTCGCGCCGGTGCTCGTCGGGTGCCTGGCGGGATCGGTGGCTTCCATGGTCAGCGCGTATGCGCTATGCAAGGCCTTCGGGCTGTCGGACGAGCTGGCGGCGACCATGCTGCCCAAGTCCGTCACCACGCCCATTGCGATGGCGGTATCCGAAGCGCTGGGCGGCATTGCGCCCGTGACGGTGGCCGCCGTCATCCTCACGGGCATACTGGGCGCGATGACCGCGCCGCTGATGGTGAAATTGTTCCATGTAAAAGACCCCGTGGTGCAGGGCGTGGCCATCGGCGCCTGCTCGCACGCCATCGGCACGACCAAGGCGATGGAGATGGGCGAGGTGCAGGGCGCGATGAGCTCCATCGCCATCGGCGTTGCGGGGCTGGTGACGGTGCTGATCTCGCTGTTCTTGTAAAAATACAGAAAGGGGCGATAGTATGGATTATGAGTGCAAAAAGCTGGCATTGGGCGAAGGAAAGGCGCTGCGCTTTGTGGTGGTGCTGTCGCGCTATCAAGGGAAGATTCTGCTCTCGCGGCACAGGCAGCGCACGACCTGGGAAACGCAGGGCGGGCACATCGAGGCGGGCGAGACGCCGCTGCAGGCCGCAAAGCGCGAGCTGTACGAGGAGAGCGGCGCCGTGAAGTTCACCATCAAACCGTTGTTTGACTACTGGACGAAGGATCCCAAGGGCGCGTCGTACGGAGAGGTGTTCTTCGCGGATATTGAGACGCTGGACGCCATGCCCGTCAGTGAGATGGCGGAGACGGCGCTGTTCAACGAACTGCCGGAGAACCTGACCTACCCCAACATCACGCCGCACCTGTTCCGCTGGGCGGCGGAGATGGGCGCGTTTTGACTCCGCAAGGGGAGGGAAGGGAAAGAACATGAAGCGTGTGTTTGTAACCGGCGCGGCGCAGGGCATCGGCTATCACTTTGCCGAGCAGCTGCTGCGCGACGGATGGAGCGTGACCATACTGGACCAAGACATTGCGCCGTTGGAGACGCTGCAGGGGCAGTATCCGGAGCGGCTGCTGGCCCTCTGCGGAGACGTGCGCGACGGCGATGCGATGCAGGAGGCCGTGCGGCGCAGCGCGGAGCGCTTTGGCGGGGTGGACTGCGCGGTGCACAATGCCTGCCGATGCACGTTTGCCGCGCTGGAGGATACGCCCGACGAGGTATACCGTGACGTGCTGGACGTCAACTACTTCGGCGCGCTGAATGTTGTGCGCGCGGCTGTGCCGGTGATGAGGAAGCAGGGCGGCGGGCGCGTGATCTTCACCAGCAGCGGCGTGGGCGTAACGGGGTTTGTCAACATCAGCCCGTACGCATCGAGCAAGGGCGCGATCGAGGCGCTGGCAAAGTGCATGCGCATCGAGTACGCGAAGGACAACATCAGCTTCCACATCTTTCATCCGCCGCTGACGCGCACGGCGTCGGCATCGCCGCTGCCCGTGCCCAAGGAGTTCATGGCGGACCCGCAGAAGGTGGGACAGGGGCTGGCCAGGCACATCGGCGGCAAGCGGTTTATACTCTGCCATAGCTTTTCCCAGAAGGTGCAGACGCTGCTGTGCTATCTGGCGCCCATCCGCATGGGGCGCATGATGAGCATGATGACGCAGCGGTACATGGACAGCGGAAAATAGGGAAACACAGCGCCCGCGGGAGCCGAAGAGACTCTGCGCGGGCGCTGTGTTATTAGTAGATCAGAGTTTGATCATGCGGTAACCAATGCCTACATGGGTCTGGATGAACTGCGGAGAATCGGGCAGGGGCTGCAGTTTTTTGCGCAGCGTGGCCATGAATACGCGCAGCGAGGCGATGTCGCTGTCCAGCGTAGAGCCCCAGATTTCGCGGGTAAGATAGGTGTGGGTGAGCACACGGCCCACGTTGCGGCACAGCACGCACACCAGGCGGTATTCCAGCGGCGTAAGATGCAGCTCTTTACCGGAAAGAGTCACAATGCCCGAATTGTAATCCACCGTCAAGTCGCCGTTGACGAATACGGGATCCTGTGCGGAGGCCTTGATATAGTGCAGGCGGCGCAGTGTGCCGCGGATTCGGGCGAGCAGCTCGTCCACCGAAAAGGGTTTGGTCAGATAGTCGTCCGCACCGGTGTCCAGCGCCTCGATTTTGTCGTCATCCTGGCTGCGGGCGGAGATGACGATGATGGGCATATCCGACCAGGCGCGCACTTTGGAGATGACCTCCACACCGTCCATATCGGGCAGCCCCAGGTCCAGCAGCATGACGGCGGGCCGCTGTGTAGCGGCCTCAATGACGGCCTGCGTGCCGGTATCGGCGGTACACAGGCGATAGGAGTGCGTCGTCTCCAGCGCGGTGACGATCAGGTCCTGAACGGCGCCGTCGTCTTCCACGACGAGAATCAGCGGATGGTCTGACATGGCATTTCAATCCTTTCCTGGCAAAGCGTGAAGGCAAAGACCGTGCCGCGAGGCGTATTGTCCCGCACGGTCATCTCGCCGCCGTGCGCAATGACGATGGCTTTGCACAGCGCGAGCCCCAGCCCCAGACCACGGCGGCCGTCAATGGAACCGGAGGAAGTGGTGTAAAACATTTCAAACACGCGCGCTTTGTATTCTTCCGGTATGCCGGGGCCGTCGTCCGCCACCTCCACCACCACGCGTGCTCCGCTCGAACGTGCGCGAACCTCGATATACGACCCCGCGGGGGTGTACTTTACGGCATTGTCCAGCAGATTGAGCGTCACCTGCATGATGAGCTGCGCGTCAATGCGCGCCATCAGCAGATCGTCCTGCTGCTGCAGCGCGATGGTGTGATCGGGGGCCAGCTTGCGCATGCGCGCGATGGCCTCAGACAACACTTCGCCGATCAACTCGGGCCGCAGCTGCAGCGCCACGCGCCCCTCTTCCATGCGGGTGACGGAGAGCACGTTTTCCACCGTGCCCAGCAGCCACTGGGCGTCATCGCGGATGTCGCGCGCAAGCTTGGCGCGCTGCGCATCCGTCAAATCGCGTCCGGCGTCGTTGAGCAGTGCGGCGTTGCCCGATATGCTGGTCAGCGGCGTGCGCAGATCGTGGGAGATGGAGCGCAGCAGTGTGGCGCGCAGCTGCTCGTTGCGCGCCCGCACGGATTCTTCCTCGCGCAGACGGTTGATCTGATCGCGCTCCAGCGTCAACGCGCATTCGCTCAGCAGCGAACGCATCAGCTCGCGCTCCATATCCGTCAAAGGGCGACGGCCCCCTTCCACGCCCACCACGCCGAAGGCGTGTGCAGCGGTGCGCACGGCGGCATAGGCGTATTGAGCCTGAGGGAACAGCGCAGTGTGTGCGCCTGCAGCTTCGCTCGTCCTGATCACCCAGCGCACGGCGTCCCCATCAAAGGCGTTGCGCGGTTTGCCCGGGCCAAAGAACTGGGCCTGCCCCGGCGCGCCATCCTCCACGGGAAGATAGACCAGCGGCCTACCCAGCAGGCGGAGCAGCTGTTCTGCGGCGATGGAGACGATTTCCTGCGCACCGGCGGCCTTGAGCAACAGCTGATCGGTAGCCAGCAGCGTGCGCGTGCGGAAGGACATGCGCGCATTGGCGCGCGAGAGCGAGCTGACCAACAGCGTGACGACGAGCAGTATGATAAAGTCCAGCGGATAGCCGAAATTGGCGGCCTCTACCGAAAAGCGCGGCTCGGCAAACAGAAAATTGAACAGGAACACGCCGCCCAAACAAGAGAGCGCCCCGAACAGTACGCTGGACGTAACCACCGCGGTGACCAGAATGCCCAATATGAACACGGTGTAGATGTTGATTTCCAGCAGCCCCAGCGCGTCAAACGCAAAGCCGACCAGGCTTGCGCCCAGCAGAATGGTCAGTGTCAGGAGTGTGTTTTTCAGGTTGGAGAGGGAGCGTGCGGAACGCTGCATGGTTCCTCCTTGCACAAAGCAAGGGGACGGCACAGGCCATCCCCTTTGAAGATCATTTCCGTTAGTCCTTGGCCTTTTCGCCGGCGGACAGCTTGCCCAGGCCCAGCGTGATGAGTATGATGACGCCCAGCACCACAAAGATGCCCAGCATGCCCAGACCCATGTACTTGAGGTTGTAGAGGAAATTCATCGGATTAAACTGCATGGTATGGCACCTCCTTTAGCCGAAGAACGACAGAATCAGACCGCCGGCGATGACCGAGGCGATCTGGCCCGACACATTTACGCCGATGGAGTGCATCAGCAGGAAGTTCTGCGGATCTTCCTTCAGCCCCATCTTGTGCACAATGCGGCCGGACATGGGAAAGGCGGAGATGCCCGCCGCGCCGATCATGGGGTTGATCTTCTTCTTGAGGAAGAGGTTGAGGAACTTGGCGAACAACACGCCGCCCGCGGTATCCATCACAAAGGCCACAAGGCCCAGGCCCAGGATGAGCAGCGTATTGAGCGTCAGGAATTCCGCGGCCTGCATGCGCAGCGCAATGGTGAGGCCCAGGAAGATGGTCACCAGGTTCGCCAGCACCTTCTGCGCGGTTTCGGACAGAGAATTCAGCACGCCGCACTCGCGGATGAGGTTGCCGAACATCAGGAAGCCAACCAGCGACGCAGCCGACGGCGCGACCGCCGCCGCGATGACGGTGATGAGAATGGGGAAGAGGATGCGCGTGGTCTTGGACACTGCCTTGGGTTCGTACGGCATGCGGATGAGTCGTTCCTTGCGGGTGGTCAGCAGTCGGATGATGGGCGGCTGGATGATGGGCACCAGCGCCATGTAGGAGTAGGCCGCCACCATGATGGCGCCCAGATATTTGGAGCCCAGCTGCTGGGCCACCACGATGGAGGTGGGACCGTCCGCCGCGCCGATGACGGCGATGGAAGCCGCATCGTTGAGATCAAAGAACATGGAAGCCATGCACAGCGTAAAGAAGATGCCGAGCTGCGCCGCCGCGCCGAAGAGCATCAGCTTGGGATTGGACAGCAGCGGGCCAAAGTCGATCATCGCGCCGATGCCGATGAACAGAATCAGCGGGAAGAGCTCATTGGCGATGCCGGCGTTGAACAGCGTGGTCAGCGCGCCCTCAGGGCCGACCAGGTCGGCGTTGGGGATATTGACCAGAATCGCGCCAAAGCCGATGGGCAGCAGCAGCGTGGGTTCCATGTCTTTTTTGATGGCCAGATAGATCAGCAGCGCGCCGATGGCCCACATGACGGGGATGCGCCAGTCCAGCAGATTTTGCAGGTTGCCAAACAGCAGGAACAGGTCGTCCAAATTGATCGCTCCTTTTTCATGTAAATTCAATCGGTTTCTTAGAAGTCTGCGTTCCTTGCGGTTCTGGGGAAGGGCAGCACGTCGCGGATGTTGGATACGCCCGTCAAATACATGATGAGGCGCTCAAAGCCGATGCCAAAGCCCGCGTGCTTGACGCCGCCAAACTTGCGCAGGTCGAGGTACCAGCTGTAGTCCTCCTCCCTGAGCCCCAGCTCGTGGATGCGGTTCAGCAGCACGTCGTAGCGCTCCTCGCGCTGCGAGCCGCCAATCAGCTCGCCGATGCCGGGCACCAGCAGGTCGGAGGCCGCGACGGTCTTGCCGTCGTCGTTCAGGCGCATATAGAAGGCTTTGATCTCCTTGGGGTAGTCGGTGACGAACACCGGGCGGCCGAACGTCGTCTCAGACAGATAGCGCTCGTGCTCGGTCTGCAGATCGCAGCCCCAGTAGGCCTTGAAGTCAAAGTTGTCGTTGTTCTTCTCCAGAATCTTGACGGCCTCGGTGTAGGTCACGCGCGCAAAGTCGGCGTTTGCCACGTGCTCAAGACGGGCCTTGAGCCCCTTATCCACGAAGCTGTTGAGGAAGTCGATCTCCTCAGGCGCGTGCTCGAGCACATACTTGATGATGTACTTGACCATGCTTTCGGCCAGATCCATGTCGTCCGTCAGGTCGGCAAACGCGATTTCCGGCTCGATCATCCAGAATTCCGCCGCGTGGCGCGGGGTGTTGCTGTTCTCGGCGCGGAAGGTGGGGCCGAAGGTGTATACGTTCTGGAAGGCCAGCGCGAAGCACTCGCAGTTGAGCTGGCCGGACACCGTCAGGTTGGCGGGCTTGCCGAAAAAGTCCTGGTTAAAGTCCACGCTGCCGTCCTCCTTGCGGGGCGGGTTTCCGGCGTCCAGCGTGGTGACGCGGAACATCTCGCCCGCGCCCTCGCAGTCCGAGGCGGTGATCAGCGGAGTGTGGACGTAGACAAAGTCCTGCTCCTGGAAGAAGCAGTGGATGGCGTGCGCCGCCAGCGAGCGGATGCGGAATACCGCCGAGTAGAGGTTCGTGCGCGGACGCAGATGCGCGATGGTGCGCAGGAACTCCGGGCTGTGGCGCTTCTTCTGCAGCGGGTAGTCCGACGGACAGGCGCCCTCCACGCTCAGCGCGTCCGCCTTGATCTCAAAGGGCTGCTTCATGTTGGGGGTCAGCTCCAGCACGCCCGTGACCTTGACCGCGGTGCCCACGGTGAGCTTTACCGCATCCTTGAAGTTGGGCAGCCGGCCGTCCACCAGCACCACTTGCAGGTTCTTAAAGAAGGTACCGTCGTTGAGCTCAATGAAGCCAAAGGTCTTGCTGTCGCGCACAGTGCGCACCCAGCCGTATACCGTCACAACGCTGCCGTCCGCAGGGGTCTGCCGGTAGAGCGTTCGGATTGTCGTCTTGTGCATAGGGATTCTCCTCCAATGTAATGATTCCACTTCTGTTTAGTATACCACGCCCGCAGCCAAAACACCACAGTCAGCGCGCGGAAAAGCGCGCAGAAGTTTTTCGCGCATCAGGACCCCTCGTTTTCCGTGCGCGAAATCGGGCAGAGCGCGCCGTTCTGCCACTGGTAGACTGTGGTGACGGTGACCGCGGCGCTCTCGCGTTCCTCGGTGATGAGCAGCTGGTTGACTTTATCCACTTCTACGTTGCTCAGGCAGAAGGAATAGACGAACCGCTGTGCGGCGTCGTCCCACACCCAGTAGTAGCGCGGCAGGTTGGCGCCGGCAGTCATCCAGCCGTCCAGCGCGAGATCGCACATGCCGTCAAAGTTCACGTCCATCATCGCGTAGCCGTCCTGGCCGGCCGCAAACTCGGTGGAGTCGCCGGGCGCGCCGTCGCCCCACTGGCTGCGGATGGCATCCGCTATGGAGAGGTTTTGCACAAGCGCGCCGTCCTCGCCCAGCACTTCGATGCGCACGTAGCCGTCGCCCGTCTCCAGATGCCTGCCGTGCATCCGCAGCGTGACCAGCAGGCCCTCGTGGATGTGCATCGGCACGTCCCGCGTGAATGCGTCCGGCTCCTCGGAAGCCGCAGGCGACTCCGGCACGGCAGCGGGCTCCTGGGTGGGTTCGGCATCGGGCTGCGCGGTCGCAGCGGGCGTGACGGTGGGCGCTGCGCAGGCGGTGAGCAGCAGAACGGTCAGAACCAGCAGGATGAACAGCTTTTTCGTGCAGGTACCTCCATTTCATTGTTTTCCTCTGTGCGCAGCGCGAGCAAAGTGCGCTCAACGTCGGCAAGGTACAGCCGCAGCTGCTCCTGCATGCTCAGCCGCTGCTTCATCAGCTGCAGCGTGATCTCGCCCCGGCGCGCGCGCAGCGTCCGGTAGGGAACCGTCAGGTTATAGACGGGGATGAGCGCCAGCAGCGCGGCGGTAAAGGCATAAGCGTTGCGCTCGGACGCGGTCAGTTCGCAGCACAGCGGCGCTGCGGCAGGCAGCTCCGGCGCAAGCACGCGCACGCCCGGCGTGCCGTATAGGTGCATCAGGCAGCCATAGGCGTCCAGACACCCGGAAAGCAGCGCGGTTGCGCGGCGCCGCATGGCAGCCATCACGTCCTGCGCGGTGCCATTGAGTGCGGTGGCCAGTTCGCGCGCGAGCGACGGGCTGAGCATGTTGAAAAGGCGCACCCTGCGCGCGATCAGCGCCTCGCCCGCTGCGTACCAGCGCGCGGCCTCTTCCTCCGCCTGTGCGCGCAGGATTGCAAGGCAGCGCGCGCGCAGGGAGGGCCACAACCCTTCCCGCAGCCGCGCAATCACGCGTTCGCGGCCGAAGGGGCGCACCGTCTGCCCGGTGAGCAGCGTTTTTTCCACCGAACAGACCTCGAGCACATCCCGCGCATCCATGCCGCAGCTCTCCGTCAGCGCGCGCCGCAGGACCTGCGCGGCCTCGGGCGCGTATGGCGCGTCGCAGTGAGTCAGCACCGCCAGCACCTGACAGCCCTGTTGCATCAGGCTACGCAGCAGAAGCAGCTCACATTCCTCCGCGCGGGCGGAAGCGACGGAAAAGCAGTAAAACACGGTGTGAAACCAATCCTCCACGCCGCCGTGCGCGCGCCGCTCCATTTCGTCCAGCAGCAGCGCCTCCCATTCCCCGGCGCGGTCTGGCTCCATGCCCCAGGCGTCGTGTACGTTGAGCACGATGCCGTCGGAAAGCGCCAGACGCTCGCAGAACAGGCCGCGCTCCGTGATGGGGCGACCCGCGCCCGTATTTCGCACCGGCGCGCCGTACAGATAGTTGACGAACGCGCTCTTGCCGCAGCCCGTGCGGCCCGCGACCAGTATGTTGACTTCAAAATCCTTCATCAAAGCACCTCATGAGCGGAAACCGCATCATTTTTTGCCATTTTTCTGACGGGCGATGTACTCACGCATCAACCGCTCCACCTGCTTGGGGTCGAACCAGTCGATGGCGCTCAGATTTTCGTGCTCCACCAGCACCTTGTAGGCGTACAGATGCGAAAGTTCGCAGATGGCGTAGCCCAGCGCGCCCGTCAGCATCCCCGCGACGGTGGCTGTCACGGCGCCGCCCAGCAGAGAGCCTATGCCTGGAATCAGCTTGAGCAGCCCCGCGGCGGTGCTCTTACCCACCTGCGTCATCAGCATGGAACCCACCAATCCGCTGATGGGCTGAGAGATTTTTTCGATGCCATATACATTTAGTATGTGCAGCGTCATGGTGGTCTGCAGCGGCACGAGCAGCACCGCGTCGGAAAAGGAGAGCGGCGCCGCGCCGATGGCCGCAGCGCCCGCGGTGTAGCGCGGCACGATGGAACCCATCACCAGCTTTTTCTTGCGGTCCAGCTCCAGATGCAGCGCTGAGATGAAGCCCTCGCGCAGTGAAGGCTCCAGGCTGTCCAGCGACCAGGAGAGCAGCTCGTCCCATTGCAGCACCCCGCGCAGCGCTTCCTGCAGCTCGGGCAGCGCGCAGGTGAGAAATTGGGGAACATCGGGCAGAAGATCAGAAAGCGTACGCTGCATCGCGTCCAGTTCCTGTACGTCCAGCGCGTCTGCATGCGTCAGTACCAAACACACGGGGATACCGCGCTCTCCAAGCGCGCGCACCAGGCGCACATCGGTGTCCGTCACGCGCTTTGCGGCCAGGGAGAGACAGAACCAGGCCACATGGATGCGGGCGGAGAGGTCATCCGGCCGCTCGGCGGACAGGCGATCGATAAAGGCGAGCATGCCGCGTGCAAAGTCCTCCGTGCGCTGCTCTCCTGCGGTGTAGCCCTCGGTATCGTAGAGCACGATGGGCATATCGTCGCTGAAGCAGGGAATGACGCCGCGCGTGACGGGCCGCCCCGCGCCTGCCTGCGTCATCTCCTGGCCAAACACATGGTTGACGACGGAACTCTTGCCCGCGCCCGATGCGCCCAGCAGCAGTATGTTCGCGCGCGCCACGCCCTTTCTGAGGCGTTGGTATTCTGCTTCATAGTCAAAATCATCGGCTTTGTAGTTCATGTCGTCGGCTCCTTGCGGTCGAGAGTGGGAATGCGGCTGGAGATGAGAAACGCGGCTTTCGTGCGCAAAATTGCAATTTTGAGCCAAATGCGCTTTACGGGAGGAAAAGTTTTATATATAATTGAACCAGAAACAACGGAGGTGTTTGGGACTATGCCGTATGAATTCCATTTCACTTATTATGACGCGATGCTGCTGGTCATCGTTGCGGCGGTGCTGGGCATGATCGCGCAGGGCGCGGTGCAGAGCACGTTCCGCAAGTTTTCCCGCGTGGCGGCGCAATCCGGCGTGACGGCGGCGCAGGCGGCCCAGATGGTGATGAACAGCCAGGGCGTCTACGACGTGGCCATCGGACGCGTGCGCGGCAACCTCACCGATCATTATAATCCAAAGAACAAGACGCTGCAATTATCCGAGAGCGTGTTTGACTCCAATTCCATTGCGGCGCTGGGCGTGGCTGCGCATGAGGCGGGGCACGCCATTCAGCACGCGCAAGGCTACGCGCCGCTGATGCTGCGCAACTCCATCGTTCCGCTGGTCAACTTTGGTTCGCGTGCATCCGTCCCGCTGCTGCTGGTGGGGCTGTTCCTCAACTCCTACTATGTGGCGCTGGCGGGCGTCGCGCTCTACGCGCTGGCGGTGGCCTTTCAAATCATTACGCTGCCTGTGGAGCTCAATGCGTCCAACCGCGCAATGAAGGCGCTGAGCAGCTGCGGCCTGCTCACGCAGGAGGAGGCGCCCAAGGCGCGCAAGGTGCTTTCCGCCGCGGCGTCCACTTATCTTGCCGCCGCCTTTGCCGCCGTGGCGCAGCTGCTGCGGCTGCTGACCATTGTGGGCCGCGGCAGGAACAGTCGGGACTGACAAAAAGGGGGAGCGACGCATGGACGCTAGAGAAAGGCGCACCGCAATTTTGCAGCTGCTTCGCGGCCGTACCCAGCCTGTGACGGGCACGGAGCTGGCGCGGCGCATGGGCGTCAGCCGCCAGGTGATCGTGCAGGACATTGCGCTGCTGCGCACGGGCGGCGCCAACATATTTGCAACGCCGGAAGGCTACCTGATGCCCACAACCGCGCCCGCTGCGGTCGCTCGCCGCGTAGTGGCCGCGCGGCATACGGACAATGCCCGCATGCGCAGGGAGTTGGAGCTCATCGTAGAAAACGGCGGCACGGTGGTGGATGTTTCCATTGAGCACCCCGTCTACGGGGAGATCTCCGCGCCGCTGATGCTGCGCACCCGTGCGGGCGTGGAGGTATTCATGGCGCACTTTGAAAAGGGGGGTACCACGCCCATCTCCATGCTCACCGGCGGCGTACACCTGCATACGCTGGAGGCCCCGGGGCAGGAAGAGCTGGAAGCCGTCGTGCAGGCGCTGCGCGCGGAGGGTTTGCTCATTGAGTGACGCAGCCGCCGAAAAAGCGCGCCGTGTGCGCGGCGATTTCTGCGTCTGTATGTACGCAGATGGGCGACCATTGCCGGGGCAGCAGCGCACGGTAGTCCTCTCGACCGTAGCGATCATCAATGAGCAGCAGCGCGCCGCGATCCGATTCGGAACGGATGATGCGTCCCGCCGCCTGCAGCGCCTTGCCCAGCCCCGGGTAAGCGTAGGCATAGGCATAGCCGCTGCCATACTGTTCCTCGTACCGGGTCCTGAGCGTTTCGCGCTCCACGCCCACTTGCGGCAATCCCACGCCCACGATGGCCGCGCCGCACAGGCGCTCAGCGGGCAGGTCCACGCCCTCGGAGAACGCGCCGCCCAGCACGCACAGCGCCAGCAGCCGCTTCGTCGGCTCCGGCGAAAAGCGCGCCAGGAACTGCGCGCGCGCCGTTTCGTCCATCTGCCGATCCTGCGTCAGCAGCTCCGTGTTCGGATCAAGGCTCGCCTCGAGTAGCTCCCGCGCCTTCGCAAGATAGGCATAGGAGGGAAAAAACGCGATGAAATTGCCCCTCTCCCGCGACCGGGCCAGGGCGAGAATCGCCGAGACGACGCGGGGCAGCGTGCGCTCGCGCGCGGCGTAGCGCGTGCTGACGGGCAAATGCAGCACCAGCAGGTTTTCCGGGGGAAAGGGCGAAAGCAGGTAGACGCAGGCGGCGTCGGGAGAGGCGCTGGTCAGCGTTCGATAGAACTCCATGGGCGAGAGCGTCGCCGAAAACAGCACCGCCGCTCGGCTGCGCTTGAGCACCGCGGCGGTTTTTTGCGCGGCGTCCGCACAGAACAGCGTCAGCGTGGGTTCCGTCTTGCCGCCCGAAAAGAGCAGAAAGTCGTTTTCGTCCCAGTGCGCGGAGTGATAGAGGAAGGTTGACAGCGCGAGCGACAGCTCGGACGCCGTCTCGCTTGCCAGCGCGTCGGAATCCTGCAGCGCGCACAGCGCGTCCTCGCAGCGCTCCACAATCTCCTGACGGGCGTCGCGCTCAGCGCGGGGCAACGCGCCCGCAGCGGCCGCAGTGCAAATGCTTTTGCACAACGCGCGCAGGCGAAGGTACAGCGGCTCCTTCCTGCGCCCCTTCTCAATGCTCCTGCGCGCTGCGTCAAACTGCCGGACGGACAGCGCGGCGGAATACATGTCCCGCGCGCGGTCGGGCAGATTGTGCGCCTCGTCGATGAGCAGCACCTGGCCCTTTCGGCCCCCGGTCGCATAGCGCTGCAGCCGCACGCGCGGGTCGAACAGGTAGTTGTAATCGCACACGATCACGTCGCACTCCAGCGAAAGATCCAGCGAGAACTCGAATGGGCAAAGATCATGCGCGTCAGCGATGCCGCGCACCCGCTCGCGTGTGAAGGATCCGCCCTGGGCCAGCGCTTCGTCCAGCGCGGCGGGCAAGCGGTCGTAATAGCCGATTTGCCGCGCGCACAGCCCGGAGCGGCAGGAGGGTCGCTCCTGCGCGCAGCTGCTCTCCCGTGCGTACAGCGCCACCGCGCGCAGCTCACCTGCGGGCAGCAGTCCGAGCGCGTCGAACGCCGCCTGCCGCGCTGTGGTGCGCGCCGTAAGGTAGAAAATGCGCTCCACGCACCCCTGCCCGATGCCCTTGAGCGCGGGAAAGAGCGCGGCCATGGTCTTGCCCGTACCGGTGGGGGCTTGCGCCAGCAGCATTTTACCATCCCGTATGGTGCGATAGATTTCGGCGGCGAGTTCGCGTTGGCCCGAGCGATAGGCGGGGTAGGGGAAGGCCAGCGCCTCCATCTGTCCGCGCAGCGCCGCGCGGTGGGCATCCAACCGATCCAGTCGGGCCAGGTAGGGCTCTGTGTAGCGGGTAAACCGGTCGGCGAGCGCTTCGCGCGTGAACGTGCGCGTCAGCCGCGTAATGTCGCCGTCGGAGAGGTTCAGGTAGGTCAGCCGCACGCCCAGGAAGGGAAGCCCCTCCTGCTCGCAGAGCATGTGCGCATAGCATTCCGCCTGTGCCCAGTGCAGCGGATCGCCCTGTTCGAGCGGGCGCCCCAACGTCGTCTTGATCTCCTCAAGCATATCCAGTCCGTACAGCCGGTCGATGCGCCCGTATACGGTCAGCGACACGCGCTGCCCCTCTACGGTGCGGCGCACAGGCACTTCGTTGAGCACGCCCTCCTCTTCCACGCTCTGCAGGCTGCGATGGCCGCGCACGCCTTCCAGGAGCCGTTCGGCGGACGCGCCGGGCACAAGATCCCCACCCATCAGCGCGAATTCCACCACGGCGTGCACGGACGCGCGGCAAGCGGTCTTTTCCACGGAAAACGTCACCTCACCCTTGCGGTCAATTTGGAGAGAAAAGTATGAAAAACGTGAAGATTCTGGCCTTTATACCGGGGAATACGCAGCCGCCCGTCATCCCGGTGCGCCCTCTGGACGGCAGTCTGCCCGTGCTGGGCGCGGTGCGCATGCCCAAGGGCGAGGGCTGGGGCGTGGAGCGCGGGGGACGCATTGTCGCCTGGGCGGTGTTGCGCGGGCCCGATGCGCAGGGCTATCGACACATCACGGTGGAGACCGACGTGCACCACCGCGGGCGGGGCTACGCCACGGCCTGCGTGCAGGCGGCGCTGCGTGCGGCGGACGGCCCCGTGCTCTACCTGTGCAGCATGGACAACGAAAAATCGGCGCGCACGGCGCTGCGCGCGGGCATGGTGGAGGTCCCCTGGCCCATGGAGGGATAGGCCGGCGTCAAGAGCCGCTCACTCGTGGATTTCCAATGGCAGGTCGTCGGGGTCACGAAAGAAGGTCATGCGTCCGCCGGTGAACTCGTCCATGCGGATGGGCTCGCATTCGATGCCCGCCGCGGCCAACTCGCGCACGGCGATCTCCACGTCGTCCACGCGGAAGGCCAGATGACGCAGGCCGCGCGCCTCGGGGTTGGTCACGCGTGCGGGACTGTCCGGCGCGCTGAACAGTTCCAGTTCGATGTCCCCGCAGGCAAGGTCCAGCTTCCAGTCTCCGCGGGCAGGGCGGTAGTTTTCGCGTATCACGGAAAACCCCAGCTTATCCACGTAAAACGCGCGCGAAGCGGCGTAGTCGCCAACGAGGATGGCGACGTGATGCACGGCAGAGAAGGGCAGCATGGAAAGACCTCCTTTTGAAAACCTGGATCGGGGGAATGAGACGGGGAAAAGAACCCGCCGTCTGACAGAATTCCCGGGCTTCCGGGGGCGGTATGGGATGATTTCATCCGCCGCCTGCGGGTTAATGGGCTTTTACAACAAAAGACAATGAACGCGAGGGTTCATTGTCCCAATTCCTTGCATGAATCAATCGGCGTCGGCGGGCAGGCGTTCGATCCTGGCGCCCAGCTGACTGAGCTTTTTTTCCAGATGCTCATAGCCGCGGTCGATGAACTGAACATTGTAGATGTCCGTCACGCCCTCGGCCATCAGTCCCGCGACCACCAGCGCAGCGCCCGCGCGCAGGTCGGTGGCGGTCACGGCGCATCCTGTCAGTTTGGGAACGCCGTCGATAATGGCGATGCGGTCGCGAACCTCCGATTGCCCACCCATGCGGCGAATTTCGTCCAGATGGCGATGGCGCATCTCGTAGATGGTCTCATTGATGATGGAAGTGCCCCGCGCGGTGGACAGCAGCGCGCTCATGGGCTGCTGCAGGTCCGTGGGGAAGCCGGGATAGGGCAGCGTTTTGATGTTGACGTGGCGATGGTTGCCGTCGGAGCGGACGCGGATGCTGTCCTCACCGACGCCCTCGTCCACGCGCGCGCCCATCTCCAGCAGCTTTGCCGTCAGCGCTTCCATGTGCGTGGGCAGCGCGCCGCGGATGAGCACGTCGCCAGCCGTGGCCGCCGCGGCGATCATCAGCGTGCCGGCCTCAATCTGATCGGGAATGACGGTGTAGGTGCAGCCGTGCATCGGCCTGCCGCCGCGGATGCGGATGGTGTCCGTGCCCGCCCCTTTGACTGAACCGCCCATTGCGTTGATGAAGTTGGCAAGGTCCACGATGTGCGGTTCTTTACCCGCGTTTACGATGATGGTATTGCCCTTGGCGCGGGTAGCGGCCAGCATGATGTTGATGGTCGCACCCACAGAGGGCATGTCCAGATAGATTTCTGCGCCATGCAGGCCGTGCTCCGCGCGCGCGCAGATCATGCTGTTGTCAACCGTTACCTCCGCGCCCAGCGCCTCAAAGCCCTTGATGTGCTGATCGATGGGTCGGGAGCCGATGGCGCAGCCGCCGGGATAGGAGACGTCGGCCTTGCCGAACACGCCCAGCAGCGCGCCGACAAAATAATAGGATGCGCGCAGACGCCAGGCATGCTCCTCGGAGACAAACGTGCTGTGCACTCCGCGCGGATCAATGGTCATGGATGAGCCTGCCAGCGTTACGCTGGCGCCCAACTCCTCCAGTATATCCCGAAGCGCGGCAATATCGCTGACCTGGGGAAGGTTTTCGATGGTGCATGGTTCGCTGCTGAGCAGCGCTGCGGGAATGATGGCCAGAGCGGCGTTTTTGCCGCCATTGACCACGACCGTACCTTCCAGCCTGCGCCCGCCGTAGATCCTCAGTTTTTCTGCCATATTGAAAATGCCGGGCGTGCTGTGCGCCGGCGCACCTCCCTAATTCCTGCTAACCCTTCCCATTATACACAACTTCCAACCATAATACAAGTAAAAGGCCGGGTACAATGCGCCATGCACAGGAAAAATTCGCGTGCAAGGCGCATAAAAACGCACTGTATTGGCTTGCAATGGCAGGGAATATGCCGTATCATAGAGACTGTGCAGGGGAAAAAACGCCCCGCAACTGGAGGAAAAGAGGCGGAAGATATGGCGGAAAAGCCGGTTGTTACCAACGCGATGCGGCTGCTCAGGGCCGCGGGCGTGGCGTTTTCGACCATGACGTATGAGGTGGATGAGCAGGACCTGAGCGGCGTGACCGTCGCGAAAAAAACGGGAATGAAGCCTGAAGAGGTGTTCAAAACCCTGGTGCTGCGTGGGGAAAGGCAGGGCGTGATGGTGTGCGTCATTCCCGTGGAGCTGGAGGTGGACCTCAAGAAATTGGCCCATGCAGCAGGCGATAAAAAGGTGGAAATGACGCCCATGAGGGAGCTGCTTTCGCTGACCGGTTACATCCGCGGCGGCTGCTCGCCCATCGGAATGAAGAAGAAATATCCGACATATATTGACGAGACGTGCCTGCTGTGCGGTCGCATCGCGGTCAGCGCAGGGCAGCGCGGCGTGCAGCTGGTGCTGGATCCGGAGGATTTGATCCGCTACACGGACGCTGTGGTGTGCGATGTGACGTAGGCCCGGCAAGGGTTTTGAAACTCCAAAACCGTCATTTTAGAGTGGGCGGATTGAAATGCGCGGGGTTTTTTTGTACAATAAATGCTAAGGGAAAATACTGGCGGGAAACCGCGGAAAAGAGGAATGCGTTATGGGTTTGATCAAAGCGATCGGCGGGGCCGTGGGCGGCGTGCTGGCAGATCAGTGGAAGGAATACATCTACTGCGATGCGCTGGCGGAAAACGTGCTCGTTCAGAAGGGACAAAAGCGCGTCTCCAGCCGTTCCAGCAACACACAGGGAGAGCCCAACATCATCACCAACGGCTCTATCGTTGCGGTCAACGAGGGCCAGTGCATGGTGGTCGTGGAGCAGGGCAAGGTCGTGGAGTTCTGTGC
>DKYK01000020.1 GCA_002492415.1 Christensenella sp. UBA7102 | reverse complement strand
TGGCGGAGACGGTGGGATTCGAACCCACGGAACCTTGCGGTTCAACTGATTTCGAGTCAGTCCCGTTATGACCACTTCGATACGTCTCCGTATTTATCTCATCATCAGGCACCTCAGAAAATGGGGAGAACCGATGGGGAGAACAAAGGAAAATGTTAAGTTTCGAATACCCGAAAAACCCCGTAAAGTCAAGGCTTCTCAGAACAGAGCTACCAGATAGCGACCATGATTTCGAGTCATTGTCGGGTCAAAGTAGGTATCGGCAATTATCGGAAGATATTGGAAGTTGGAAGCATTTGAAGAATGCCGGTTTTACGGGATTTTCTGGAACATGGGTGCGAAAAGCCCATAAATATGCAGTTCGAATCGTTGGACAGATTTTCACGAAAATGACACCCAAATGAGCAATTTGGAGAGAACTAGGAGAGAACTACGGGGCGATTTTAGATGATTTTTTACGAGTTTTTCACATTGCATAACACCTGTCGCTGGCCAAATCAGATAGGTGGTTTGAAGAATGGAAGAGCTCAGAATATACTGCAAAGAACTGAGGAACAAGTACCCCAAGACGATGAACAAAGAACAGTTCTACCGAGCAGCACACATCAGCAAGGCGACCGCGCTGTACCTGCTTCAGAGCGGATTGGTTCCATGCCAGGACACGGGAAAGAAAACCAGAAGATACACCATAAACACCATAGACGTTATCAATTATCTCTATGACCGCGAGATCTGTCCGGAAAAGTACCGGGCCGAGAGTAACTGGTATTCCACGCAAAAAGACAAGCGCACACAGCCCATAGAATGCAAAGAGGAACCGCACGAATACAATGAGAAGCGTTTAGCAGACATCTTTGCACGAGAAATGCGGGATCTGCCGGATCTGCTCACGATCGCTGATGTGGTCGATTTTATAGGATGCTACAAGGACACCGCGCAGGCGTGGTGCAGAAGCGGAAAGCTGAAAGCCTTTCGCATTTCAGGTCGTTTTCTCATCCCGAAAGAGTATTTCATCCAGTACCTTGCTTCTCCAAGGATGTACTACAGTGCACTCCAGACGACGTATTACAAGTATATCATCGCTCAGTATCACCAACAATGTAATCCTACGACTGATGCCTGTTTAGACGTACCCACGGAAGATGCTGAATAAGGAATTCACCGTTTCCGTCGTGATTGAACTGGTATCGGGAAACACAATTTGAACATGGAACAAAGGACACTGCAAGCGCTTGCGGTGTCCTTTGTTTTATAGGAAAGGAGCTTGGATATGACCAAAGTGATTGCCATTGCCAACCAGAAGGGCGGCGTGGGAAAGACGTGCACGACGCTGAACCTCGGCGTCGGGCTGGCGCGGCGCGGGGGCCGCGTGCTGCTCATCGATCTGGATCCACAGGCCAACCTGACCATGAGCCTGGGCTGGACCAATCCGGACGAACAAACCACGACCATTTCCACACTTCTGTACAAGACGACAAACGAACAAGCACTTGAACCGGGTGAGGGCATTCTGCGGCATCCGGAGGGCGTGGATTTGATTCCATCGTCCATCCAACTGTCGGGATATGAGGCCAGTTTGCTCAACGAGTTCGGGCGGGAGAGCGTGCTGCGGCAGTACATCGACAGCGTGCGCCCGTTGTACGACTACATACTCATCGACTGCATGCCCTCGCTGAACATACTGACGGTCAACGCGCTGGCCGCGGCGGATTCTGTGCTCATCCCGACGCAGCCGCAGTATTTCTCGACGGCGGGGTTGCAGATGCTGTTCCAGACCATTCACCGCGTGCAGCGCAAGCTGAACCCGGAGCTGCGCATCGAGGGCGTGCTCGTGACCATGATGGACCGCAGACCGCTGTTTTCGCGCGATCTGGTGGGGAAGCTGCGCGAGAACTACGGGGAGTACATCAAGGTGTTCGATACCGAGATCCCCACGTCCATCCGCATGACGGAGAGCAGCGCAAAGGGGAAGTCCATCTTCGCCTACGACCCGGACGGAAAGGTGGCCGCTGCATATGCAAATCTGACCAGGGAGGTGCTTAATAATGAAAGATCGCGCGACCGCGAACGACGTGCCCTTCACGCCGCTAGATAAGCTGTTTGAACCCACCGTGCCCAAGGGGCCGGAGCTGCCCATGATTGATACGCTGCCCGTCTCCGAGCTGCATCCATTTGAGGCTCACCCCTTTCATCTCTATACGGATGAAAAGATGCAGGAGCTGACGGACAGCATCCGCGAACACGGCGTGCTCATGCCCGTGCTGGTGCGTCCGCTGGACGCGGGGGGATATGAGATTGTATCCGGACACAACCGCGTGGAAGCAGCAAAGCGCGCCGGACTTGACAAGGTGCCGGTGACGGTGCGTGAGCTGGACGACGATACCGCGACCATCCTCATGGTGGATTCCAACCTGCGGCAGAGGGAAACGCTGCTGCCGAGTGAGAAGGCTTGGGCATATCGGATGAAATTAGAGGCAATGAAACATCAAGGCTTTCGGTCAGACTTAACTTCGGGACAATTTGTCCCGAAGTTAAAAACAGCCAGGGAAAGGTTGGCAGATGAATCAGGCGAAAACTACAAACAAATCTCGCGTTATATTCGCCTGACAGAACTCATCCCGCCATTTTTGGACATGGTGGACGGCGGCAGACTGGCGTTCAATCCTGCGGTGGAACTATCTTACCTTTCGCTGGAAAATCAGACAATCCTGTTCTCGATCATGGAGCGGGACGAACTGTCGCCGTCGCTGGCGCAGGCACAGAACCTGCACAAACTGTCCTCGCTGGGCAAACTAGACGAATCCGCCATCGAGGCCATCCTGCTGACAGAACCCGTGCTCAAAAAGAAGGTGACGCTCAAGGTGGAGAGAATTGCGCCATACTTCCCGCGCGGAACCAATCCCGAGGAAATGGAAGCTGTAATTTTGAGGCTTCTTGCTTCTTGGCAACGGTCAAGAGAACAAAAAAGAGCCCATGAAAGTGGGGAACGTTGACAAAATCGGGTTCAGCGTGTATTTTCGGTTATCCTGTTTTGGTATGGGTCTACCAGAAGAAAACTTCTTCTCTGGTAGACCCTTTTACATAAAAACCCAAGGAGAGAAAACGGAGGAATGCGTATGAAACACAGAGCATGCAGGGCGCTGCTGTGCTTGGTGCTGACGGTTATGCTGCTGCTGCCCATGACGGTGGGCGCGCTGGCGGGGACTACCACCATCGGCACGGATGCGTCGCGGCCGGAGTACTTCGAGGCGCTGGGCGGTAGCGGAAGTTACAACCCGCTCAAGACGCCGTATCACTACGACAGGACCACGGGCAATGTCGCCTACTGCCTGGAGCACAGGAAGGACTCGCCGTCGTCGTCTTCCGAGTACACGGATTTTGACGCGTCGGCGCTGTGGGGGCAGAATACCGTCACGGGCATACAGGCCATCGTGGACCACGGATACCCGAACCACAACGGCGGCCTGACCGAGGAGCAGGCGCATTACGCCACTGCGAATGCCATCCGCGCCTGGATGAAGGAGTCTGCGGACGTGGGGTATGAGTTCATGCTGGTGGACAAGGGCCACATCCATCCGCTGTCGGGAACCGCGGCGCAGCAGACGTGGGACTTCTTCCTCGAGCTGCTTGGATATGCCCGGGCGGGCGACGTGCTCAGCGGCGGGGGCGGTACGGTGCGCGTCTCCCCGCGGGAGGCCACCTGGACGGTGGACGGGGATGTGCTGCGCACGCGCATCGAGGTACTCAGTTCCGACGGCTATGCGCTCAGCCGCAGCAATTCGCAGGTGAACGTGTCGGGCTACACGGGCGGCGCCTACGACGTGCTGGACGTGACCGCGCCGCTGTCGCTGCTGGGGCAGACGGTGCAGTTGAGCTTCGAGGCGGCAGCCGGGGCCGGGAACGGCGTCACGCTGTACTGGTACGAACCCGCGTCGGCCTCGTCGCAGGCCGTGGCGGTGGTGCAGCTGGGCGGTGGGAGCGGCGTGGGCGAGACGCGCACCGTGACCATCACCGGCCCGCAGCTGGTGTCGCTGACGGTCAATAAGCGAGACGGCTCTACGGGCGAAGCGCTGGACGGAGCGGTGTTTGCGCTGACGGACGCTTCGGGCAACTCTGTGGGCCTGACGCAGACGGGTGCGGGCCGGTATACCGCAGGAGGTAGCGTGACGCAGTTCACCACCAGCGGCGGCACGGCGGTCATCGAGGGGCTGACGGCGGGGAACTACACGTTGAACGAGGTTACCCCTCCCTCACCCGGCTACGCGGCCATAGCGCCGGAGACCTTGCAGTTAACTGCGAGCGCAACCGTGACCATCGATAACGCGCCCACGGAGATCACCATCACCAAGCAGGACGGCCTGACGGGGGAAAGGCTTGCTGGAATGCAGTTTTCGTTGCTGGATGGCAACGGGGAGCGGGTGAAGCTGACGCAGGGCACAGATGGCGTGTACCGCCCGGACGCACAGGGCAGCGCGTACTTTTTCACGGATGAGAACGGCCAGGCGAAGATCCTCGGCCTGCCACAGGGAAGCTACGCCGTTGCGGAATCTGCGCATAAGGGGTATGCGGATCTGGATGCGAGCCCCCGGTTTGAACTGACTGTGAAGGCGGACATCACCATCACCAACGAGCCGCTGACGTTGGAGCTGACTAAGACGGATGGGTACACTGGCGCAGCGCTGCCGGGCGTGCGGTTTGTGCTCAAGGATGCGCAGGGTGCGCGCGTGACGTTGCGAAAGACTGCGGATGGCGTGTATGTCTATGACCGAACAGCGCAGGGTGATGCGCTTGTCACGGGCGCGGGTGGCAAGGCGACGGTGCACTACCTCCCCACTGGCGTTTACACGCTGGAAGAAGAACCACAGGCCGGATATACGCAGCCGGAACCCATTCAGGTGATGGTCGCAGCGGAAAATGGTCTGTCCGAACCGGCAAGAGTGCAGGTAGAGAACGACCCTACCGTGCTCATTCTGACCAAGTCCGATGCGGCTACACGGGAACCGCTGGACGGCGCGACATTCCGTTTGTTGGACGAAAGCGGTGCGGTCGTGAAGCTGAGCAAAGTGGATGAAGGAGATTACAAACCCAGCCCAGACGGACAGGAGACCTTCACCACGAAAAAGGGCGAGGCCAGCATCCGCTATCTGCCGAGCGGGAGCTACACCGTGGAGGAAGTGAGTGCGCCGGAGGGGTATACCAAAGAAAATCCACGCCAGTTTGCGATGAGCGGGGAAGATGGCGCTGCAAACCCCGTGCGCATTGCGATGCAGGATATGCCGCTGGCATTGGAGTTCCACAAGGTGGATGCGGAAAAAGGAGCGGCGCTGGACGGCTGTACGTTCAGCCTGAAAGACGCAGACGGGAACGTGGTGAAGCTGAGAAAGGTTTCGGAGGGCGTGTACACGCCGGATCCAAGCGGAGAAGTTACTTTTACCACCAAGGATGGGAGTGCGACGATTGCGCACATCAATCCCGGCAAGTATGCCATCAGCGAAACTAGCGCCGTAGAGGGCTATGCATTGGCCAAAGATGTGTCCATAACGGTTTCAGAGTCCAGCACCTCCACTGCGCCCGCAACGGTCACGATGCAGGATGAAATGCTGGCGTTGCGCATCACCAAGGTGGACGCGGATACGCGGCAAACGATTGCAGGGGCCGTGTTCAACATAAAGAGTGAAAACGGCGATCTTCTCAGGTTCTCCCCGGTGCTGGGCAAGGCGGATACCTTTGAAGTCATTTCCAATGGCAGCGAGAACCTGACGATTCCCAAATCAGGAAACATCACCCTCTTCAAGGTGCCGGCTGGCGCGTGTGAGGTCATCGAGAAGAGAGCGCCAGCGGGATATGCGCTGTCCAAAGAA
>DKYK01000037.1:7072-12649 GCA_002492415.1 Christensenella sp. UBA7102 | reverse complement strand
CGAAACATTCGCCTTTTTAAATGCGGAGCGAACGAGCGCCACGCAGCCTCGAAACGCCACGCCTCGAAAGCGCCTGAATTAAAGGTTTATTCATTGTGCAGAGGGAAAAAGTGTGTTATAATAAACTGCTGATGTGTGCGCAGGAAGCGCGGCGGAGGCGGGAAGGCGCTGAAGGAAGACAATGGACGAAAAACGGGCGCGGCAGCTCAACGGACTGCAGCTGGCCTTTATCGGCGATACAATTTATGATCTGTTCGTGCGCGGGGACGTACTGGAAAGGCACGATGAGAGCGTGCAGAAGCTGCATAAGCGCGCTGTCGCGCGTGTGAATGCGGCGGCGCAGGCGCGGGCCTTTGACCGGGTGGAGCCCTTGCTCACGCAGGAGGAGGCGGACGTGGCCAGGCGCGCGCGCAATGCGCACTCCCGGCCGCCCAAACACCAGGATCCCGGCGATTACAGCCGCGCCACCGCGCTGGAGGCGCTGTGCGGCTACCTCTATCTGTGCGGGCGTCATGATCGCCTGGGACAGCTGCTGGGAGAAATCAATAGGGAGGAACAAAATGGCTGAGCAGCATTTGAATGTGACACTAATCGCGCATACGCCCGAGCCGGAGAAGGTCATCGCGATGGCATCGCGCACCTGCTACTCGGCGCTGGACCTGGAAGGGCTGGGCCAAAAGACCGACGTGGCGGACAACGCCGCCTACATCCGCCGGGTGCTGGCCAGCGGCCACACTTCCATCGCGGAGCACGCAAGCTTTACCTTTGGGCTGGAGGGCGTGTCCCGCACGCTGCTGGCGCAGATCACGCGGCACCGTGTGGCCAGCTTTTCCGTGCAGAGCCAGCGGTATGTATCGGTTGCGGGAGCCGAGGTGTTCGATTATGTGACGCCCCCCCGCATCCGCGCGCTGGGGCCGGAAGCGGAGGAAAGATTCGCCGCGCAGATGAAGACCATGCAGCGCTGGTACGACGAGTGGTCACAAGCGCTGGGGCAGGACAGCGCGGAGGATGCGCGCTTCGTGCTGCCGGGCGCAGCGGCTACCCGTATCGTCGTGACCATGAACGCGCGCGAACTGCTGCACTTCTTCTCGCTGCGCATGTGCAACCGCGCCCAGTGGGAGGTGCGCGAGGCCGCCTGGCGCATGTACGAGTTGGTCTATCCGCTCGCGCCCAGCGTGTTTGAGAACGCGGGGCCGGGCTGCGCGCGCGGGGCGTGCCCCGAGGGCAAGCGCACCTGCGGCCGGGCGGCCCAGGTTCGCGAAAAAATACAGGGACTGAGGGAGAAGCCATGAGCAACACGGGACGCTATGACAACAGGAACCGCCGGGTCGAGCCCTCCGCTGCGCCGCAGGAGCGGCCCGAAACGCCGGAGAACCTCGTCGTCGGCCGCAACGCGGTGCGCGAGGTGCTGCGCGCAGGGCGCGATATTGAAAAGCTTCTGGTGGCCCGCGGCGAGCAGAACGGCTCCATGCGCGAGCTGCTGAACCTGGCAAAGGAAAACAATGTCATCGTGCGCGAGGTGGACCGGCGCAAGCTGGACGAGTTGGCGCCCAACCATCAGGGCATCGCGGCGCTGGTGTCCATGTACCGCTACGCGCAGGTGGACGACATACTGGCCCTTGCCGCCGAGCGCGGCGAAGATCCCTTCGTGATCGTGCTGGACGGCATCACCGATCCGCATAACCTGGGCGCCATCGTGCGCTCTGCCGACTGCATGGGCGCGCATGGCGTCATCATCCCGGAGCGGCGGGCCGTGGGGCTGACTCCCGCTGCCATGAAAGCGGCCGCCGGCGCGCTGGAGTGGGTGCGCGTGGCGCGCGTGACCAACATCACCCGCACGCTGCAGCAGCTTAAGGAGAAAAATATCTGGGCATATGCCACGGACATGGACGGTGAGAATCTCTATCGCGTCAATTTCAAGGGCGGCGTGGCGCTGGTCATTGGCGCGGAGGGCGACGGCGTGTCCCGCCTGGTCAAGGAGACCTGCGATATGACCGTGTCCATCCCCATGAAGGGGCACATCGATTCGCTCAACGCGTCGGTGGCCGCGGGCATCCTCATGGCCGAGGTCGCCCGGCAGAGGGCGTAGACCATGATCTATCTGGTGGACGGCTATAACATGATCGGCTCGTGGCCGGAGTTCCAGCGCATCCCCGATATTTCCCAGTCGCGAGAGCTGCTGGCCAGCATGCTGGCGGACTTTGCGGGCTTTACCGGGGACGAGGTGATGCTGGTATTCGACGGCTACAAGGGTGATAAAATGAAGACCGCCGTCGAGCGCGTGGCGGGCATCGACGTGATCTTTACCAAGCGCTCGGAGACGGCGGATCACTTTATTGAGCGGACGGTGGACGAGCGCATGGCGCAGCTGCCCCGCTTCTCGCGGCAGGCCATCCGCGTGGCCACCTCCGACGCCACCGAGCAGAACGTGATCTTCACCCGCGGCGCGGTGCGCATTCCCGCAAAGGAGATGCGATCCATTGTGCGCAGCGCTAAGAGCGCGCAGTCGGGGCACCGGCAGCCGCCCAAGGCGCTCAGCGCCAAGACCATTGAGGACAGACTTCCCCGGGAGGTGCGCGCGCAGCTGGAGCAGATGCGCCGCGAGCCGGAGAAGAACAGGTGATCGAACGGAGAGCCAGGCGCAAAAATCGGTTGGAAGGGCGGTGAGGCACATGCCGGAGAACGAACAGGCGAAAGACCCTTACGAGGGCATGACGGATGAGGACATCGCGCTGCTCGCGCGCGACGGGGACGAGGCGGCGCTGGAAGTGCTGCTGATCAAATACAAGAACTTCGTGCGCTCCAAGGCGCGGTCGTATTTCCTGATCGGCGCCGACCACGAGGACATCGTGCAGGAGGGCATGATCGGGCTGTTCAAGGCCATACGGGACTTTAGGCCCGATAAGCTGACCTCCTTTCGGGCCTTTGCGGAATTGTGCGTGACGCGCCAGATCATCACGGCCATCAAGACCGCCACGCGGCAGAAACACATCCCGCTCAACTCCTATGTGTCGCTCAACCGGCCCATCTATGACGAGGAGAGCGACCGCACGCTGATGGACGTGCTCTCCGAGGTGCAGATGGCCGGCCCCGAGGAGCTGCTCATCTCGCAGGAGGACTATTCCAGCGTGGAAAACCGCATCTCCGAGGTGCTCAGCGACCTGGAGATGGAGGTGCTCAACTCCTACCTGGAGGGCAAGAGCTATCAGGAGATCGCGCAGGATCTGGGCAGGCATGTCAAGTCCATCGACAACGCGCTGCAGCGCGTCAAGCGCAAGCTGGAAAAGTCTCTGGACATTCGGCCGGAACAGCTGATGTAGCGGAGGGAGAGCATGCGGACCATCACCTTTGCGACGGCAAACGCGGGCAAGCTGCGCCAGGCGCAGGAGATCATTCACAGCGCCCACATACTGGGCTGCGCGGTGGACTTTGACGAGCCGCGCAGCGACGATCTGCGCGTGATTGCCCGGGCAAAACTTCAGCAGGCGCGGCGCAGGATCGACGGCCCATGCTTTGTGCTGGACAGCGGCTTTTATGTAGAGGCGCTGGGCGGCTTCCCCGGCTCCTATGTCAATTATGCGCTTGCCACCGTCGGCGTTTCCGGCCTGCTGCGGCTGATGCGGGAACAACTCAATCGCCGCTGCGCATTTCGGCAGTGTCTGGGTTACTTTGACGGCGCGCAGGAACACTATTTTACGGCGGAAAACGCAGGCACGCTCAGCGAAGAAGTCCGCGGCGTGGACAACGCGCGGCAGTGGAGCGCGCTTTGGCATATTTTCATCCCCGAGGGCGCGGAAAAAACGCTCTCACAATTTACTCAGGAGCAGCTGGAGGCGCGCAACCGCAGCGTGGACCACACGCTGAGCCAGCTGGCGGCCTACCTCGAAGCGGAGGAATGAACTTGAAAAGAGAAGAATTGATTCGCAATTTCTGCATTATCGCGCACATCGATCACGGCAAATCCACGCTGGCCGACCGTTTGATTGAGAAAACCGGCGTGATGAAACTGCGCGAGATGAGCGAGCAGGTGCTGGACAACATGGATCTGGAGCGCGAGCGCGGCATCACCATCAAGGCGCAGGCCGTGCGCATGCCCTATAAGGCCAAGGATGGCAACACCTATACGCTCAACCTGATCGACACCCCCGGCCATGTGGACTTTTCCTACGAGGTGTCGCGCTCGCTGGCCGCGTGCGACGGTGCGGTGTTGGTGGTGGACGCTTCGCAGGGCATCGAGGCGCAGACGCTGGCCAACGTCTACATGGCGCTGGAGCACGATTTGGAGATCATTCCCGTCATCAACAAGATCGATCTGCCCAGCGCCCAGCCGGACTTTGTCAAAAAGGAGATCGAGGACGTGATCGGCCTGGACACCGCCGACGCGCCGCTGGTCTCGGCCAAAACCGGCCAGAACGTAGAGGACGTGCTGGAGGCCGTGGTCAAGCTCATCCCCGCACCCAAGGGTGACGAGGGCCTCCCCCTGCGCGCGCTGATCTTCGACAGCGTCTACGACAACTACAAGGGCGCGCTCTCCTTCGTCCGCGTGATGGAGGGCAGGGTCAAGGTGGGCGACCGCATCCGCATGATGTCCTCGGGCATGGAGTTTGACGTGACCGAGGTGGGTTATTTCCGCCCTGGCCAGCTGGTGCCGGTGGGCGAACTGCTGGCCGGCGACGTGGGCTACATCGGCGCGTCCATCAAGGAGGTCGCAGATACCCGCGTGGGCGATACCATCACCACCGCCGACCGCCCGGCCGCCGAAATGCTGCCTGGCTACAAGCAGGTGCAGCCCATGGTCTACTGCGGCATCTACCCCGCCGATGGCTCGGATTATGAGAATCTGCGCGACGCGCTGGATAAGCTCAAGCTCAACGACGCCTCGCTGTCCTTTGAGCCGGAGACCTCGGTGGCGCTGGGCTTCGGCTTCCGCGCGGGCTTCCTGGGTCTGCTGCACATGGAGGTCATTCAGGAGCGCCTGGAGCGCGAGTTCGATCTGGATCTGATTACCACCGCGCCCTCGGTGGTCTACCACGTGGTCAAGACCGACGGTACCGAGCTGCACATCGACAACCCCACTAATCTGCCCGATCCTGCCGACATCGACTACATGGAGGAGCCCATGGTTTCGGCGCAGATCTTCTCGCCGTCCGACTATGTGGGCACCATCATGGAGCTGTGCCAGCAAAAGCGCGGCGTGTACATCGATATGAAGTACATTGAGGCGGGACGCGTGCAGATTCACTACGAAATGCCCCTCAACGAGATCATCTACGACTTTTTTGACGCGCTCAAGTCGCGCACGCGCGGCTATGCGTCCTTCGACTACGAGCTCAACGGCTATGCCCGCAGCGAGCTGGTCAAGCTGGACATACTGCTCAACGGCGAGATCTGCGACGCGCTGTCCATCATTGTGCACAAGGACCGCGCCTATCCCAGGGGCCGCGCCATTGCCGAGAAGCTCAAGGAGGTCATTCCGCGCCAGCTGTTTGAGATTCCGATTCAGGCCGCGGTGGGCGGCAAGGTCATCGCGCGCGAGACCGTCAAGGCGCTGCGCAAGGACGTGCTGGCCAAGTGCTA
>DKYK01000037.1:0-6758 GCA_002492415.1 Christensenella sp. UBA7102 | reverse complement strand
AAGCTGCTGGAGAAGCAGAAGGAAGGCAAAAAGCGCATGCGCACGCTGGGAAGCGTGGAGCTGCCCAGCGAGGCGTTCATCGCAGTGCTCAAGGCGGATTAAGGCATGAAAAAAGGGTCCGGAGGATATGTGCCGCCGGCCCTTTTTCGACATCAAACGAGGTGCGAGTATGAGACTTAGAGCCTATGAAACGCGGGATTGCGAGGGTATGGCAAAGCTGTTTTACGATACCGTGCACCGCGTAAATGCCCGCGATTATACCCCACAACAACTGTCCGCCTGGGCAACGGGAGAGGTGGATCTTGCGGCCTGGGACGCGCGGTATCTTACGAGCACGACGATCGTGGCGGAGGATGACGGCGCGCTTTTGGGCTTTGCCAACATGGACAAAACCGGCTACCTGGACATGCTCTTTGTCAGCGCGGACGCGCAGGGGCGGGGCGTTGCCACCGCGCTGTGCACGCTGCTGGAGCGCCGCGTGGATACTCTGACCTTCACCACGCACGCCTCCATCACCGCGCGGCCCTTTTTTGAAAAGCGCGGTTATGTGGTAGTTCAGCAGCAGCAGGTGCCGCTGCGCGGGCAGGTTCTGACCAATTTTGTGATGGAAAAGCGCCTTGAGCCGTTGCAAATCACGCCCTGGCAGGAGTTGGACGCCTCCGCGCAACAGCGGATATTCGAGCAGCTGCAGCGCTCCTCCATGGGGCCGGTGCAGGGCGGATGGAATGCTCTGCGCCGTGAAATGAGCGCTGTGCAGGAGAAAAAGCTGCCCCAATTCCTGTTCGGCCTGCGCCGGAACGCGCTCGTGGGCTGGATGCTGCTCATCTCGGAGCGCGAAAATTATAGTAAAACGCTGCCCTGGTGGGCGCTGCACAATGCCGACGAGCTGTGTGCCGCAGACGCAAAGGCCATGCTGGGGCGCGGCGCGCAGGTCTGCACGGCCTGCGGCGCGCCGTTGCTCGCGGCGCGTTTGGAGGGAGAACTGCGCCCATGATGCTCTACATCCACATCCCGTTTTGCGTGCGCAAGTGCGCGTACTGCGACTTTGTGTCCTACGCAGGACAGGAGGAACGGATCTCCGCCTACGTCAATGCGCTCATCGCGGAGATGGACCGCAGGCCGTCGGACGCGCTTGTCACGTCGGTGTTCCTGGGCGGAGGAACGCCGTCGCTGCTGCCCCAAGGGGAGCTTACGCGGCTGCTTACAGCGGTGCGTGCGCACTATAGGCTTACGAAAAACTGCGAAATCACCTCCGAGGCCAACCCCGGCACGGTGACGCAGGGCTGGCTGGACGCGGCGGCAGAGGGCGGCGTCAACCGGCTGAGCGTGGGCGTGCAGGCCGTGCAGCCCGAGCTTTTGCGCGCCATCGGCCGCATCCATGACTTTGAACAGGCCCGGGAGACCTTTGCCATGGCGCGCCGCGCGGGCATACGGAATCTTTCCGCCGACCTGATGTACGCGCTGCCCGGGCAGACGGTCGGTATGTGGGAGCAGTCGCTGCAGGCGGTGATGAGCCTTTCTCCGTGGCATCTTTCCTGCTATGCGCTGACGGTTGCGGAGGGAACGCCGTTCGGGACGCTGGATGCGCAGGGACTGCTGCCCCGGCCCGACGAGGAGGAAGAAATGGCGATGCAGGCGGCAACCTCGCGCATACTTTCGGTTCACGGACTGTATCAATACGAGGTGTCCAACTACGCCAAGCCGGGCTGCGCCTGCCGCCACAATGTGGGCTACTGGACGCGAAAGGACTATATTGGCCTGGGGTGTGCGGCGGCTTCGCTGGAAGGAGACGTGCGGCGCGGCAACGTGACCGGGTTGGAAGCCTACATTTCCGGCGCGCCCTATGCGACGGAAGAGCGGCTGACGGCGCCCGACGCCGCCTTTGAGGAGCTGATGCTGGGTCTGCGCATGGTGCAGGGCGTGGAGCTGAGTGAAACCGCACTAAAGCTGTTCTCCAAAGGGCTGGAAAAACAGCGCAAACGCGGCCTTTTGACGGTGCGGGAGCGCCGCGTCCGGTTGACGGCCCGCGGCTTTGACGTGATGAACGCGGTGCTGGCCGAGCTGATGCCGTGAGCGGAGAAATACGGCGCTCACGCTTGAAAAAATCCCTTATTTATGCGATAATTTATCTGTTGGGAGGTGAAGCAAAATGGCATGGTCGCATGCTCGCTTGCCTTTATCCGCAGAAGGCGCGGCTCCGCGCAAGGTCTGGTGCCGGACGGTGCCTGCACGGAGCGATCTTTCCTTATAAGCAGGAACCACATCGTCCGCATTGGGCTTTGCTCTGAAAAATTGCAATTTCATCCGAAACGACTGCAATTTTGCAAGGAGAAAAGCCATGAAAATCGCATCTACTCTCAAAGACCTCCGCAGCTTCCTGCTGCTGTGGGGTTCGCAGACCGTATCCGAGCTGGGTACGGCCATGACCAACTATGCACTGATTATCTGGGTATACGGGCGGCAGGGAACGGCGTCCAGCCTCACGCTGCTGACGCTGTGCTCTTTCCTGCCCACGATCTTTTTTCGCTTCATCGGCGGCGCGCTGGCCGACCGGTGGGACAAGAAGCGCGTCATGCTGCTGAGCGACCTTCTGGCTGCCTGCGGCACGCTGACGGTGCTGGCGCTGTACGCGCTTTCGGCGTTGGACGTCTGGCACATCTATGCAATCAACGCGCTGATCAGCCTGATGAACGCCGTGCAGCAGCCGGCCTCCTTTGCGGCGACCAGTCTGCTGGTATCTCGGGAGCACTATATCCGGGTCGGCGGGCTGCAGGGCTTTTCCGGCGCGGCGGTGTCCATACTGGCGCCCGCGCTGGGCGGCTGTCTGCTGGCGTGGGGCGGCATGAAGCTGGTGCTGCTCTGTGATCTGGCCAGCTTTGGCGTCGCATTCTTCGTGCTGCTGTGCTGCATCCGCATACCGGAAGCCGTGCGGGCGGAGGAGAAGGCGAAGGAGCCGTTCTGGACGAGCTGCCTGGACGGGATCCGCTACCTGCGGGATCACGCCGCGCTGCTGCGCATTACGCTGTTCCTGGCCGCTGTCAACTTCCTGGCCAAGCTGGGCAATGACGGCATGCTTTCGCCCTTTGTGCTGGGCAGGACGGGCGGCGATGAGCGGGTGCTGGGCCTGGTGCAGAGCGCCGTTGCGCTGGGGCTGCTGGCGGGAAGCCTCATGATGACGCTGGCAAAACCCGTGAAAAACAAGGCCAAGCGGGTGTTTATCACGACCGCGTTTGTGTTTGCGGGCGGCATCGTGCAGGGATTGTCGCGCTCGGCGGCGGTCTGGTGCGCGGCTGCGTTTGGCTCGTATGCAATGGCGGCGGTGATGAACGCCAATCTGACCGCGGTGCTGCGCGAGCAAGTACCGGCAGAACTGCATGGACGCGTGTTTTCTGCAAAGGATACCCTGCAGAATTGCACCATCCCGCTGGGGCTGCTGTTGGGCGGCGTGCTGGCGGACTGCGTGTTCGAGCCGATGATGGCGGCGAACTCGTCTGCGGCGCGAGTGCTCTTAGCTGTATTTGGCGAAGGGAGCGGCGCGGGGATCGCGGTGCAGTTCTGCATTGCCGGCATCATCGGCGTTGTGATGAGCCTTTGCTGCCTGAAGGATCCCGTTTTTAAGGATTTGAACCGATGAGCTTTGTCGTCCCCTGTGCAAACAAAGGATTGCGCGGGGGGCGCATTTTGTATGGAACGGGATGGCGTGCGGCACATAAGCGAGGCATAAAATGTACAAACTGTCTTTGCGGGGACAAATCTGCGGACGAGAAAATCTCGTAAGTTTTTTTCCATAAAACGCTTGACAAGTTTTGCAAGTGGTGCTATGCTTACATCATCGGTTAGCACTCAACGATCGAGAGTGCTAACAGGACGCCGGAGGGGCGGAAAGGAGTCGATGCGGATGAAGCTGGACGAGCGAAAATTCAGAATCCTGCAGGCCATCATAGATGACTATATCACAACCGCCATGCCCGTCGGCTCCCGCACCATATCGCGCAAGCAGGGCATGGGCCTGTCCTCGGCCACCATACGCAATGAGATGAGCGACCTTGAGGAATTGGGCTATTTGGCCTCTCCGCATACATCCGCCGGGCGCATCCCTTCCTACCGGGCCTATCGCCTGTACGTCGACCAGATCATGCGGGTCGGAGCCCTGCCCACGAGCGAGTATGCGACGCTGCGCAAGCTGTTCGCACGGCGCATGGGGCAGATGGAGGACGTGCTGACATCGGCTACGCAGGCGCTGTCCGAAATGACGGACTATACCTCGGTGATGATCGCGCCGCAGATGCGCACCATCAAGCGCGTGCAGCTGGTGCCTCTGACCGATACGACCGCCCTGATGGTCACGGTGACCGAGCAGGGCGTGCACAAGGAATCCGTTATTCACATCCCGCAGGGCGTGACGGTCGAGCATCTCTATACGATGGGCAACCTGCTGACGGAGAAGATCGCAGGGCGCGACGCGAGCGAGCTGCCTGCCGTCATGCAGGAGTTTTACAGCGAGATGGCGGGGCAGCGTGAGCTGTTCGGCCAGCTGATGGACAGCCTGCAAAGGCAGATGGAGCCCAATGCGCACTCGGTGCACGTGGCCGGCGCGGCAAGGATGCTCTCCCATCCCGAATACAGCGACGTGGAGCGCGCAAAATCGCTGCTCTCGACGCTGGAAACGCAGGATAAGCTGGCCAGACTGCTGATGCAGCGCAACGGACTGGAGTTTTCCGTGGCCATCGGCCCGGAGCTTTCCGAGGCGGGCATGCAGGATTGTTCGCTGGTGACGGTTTCCTACCGCGTGGGCAGCGGCGTGGGCACGATGGGCGTGATCGGCCCGACGAGGATGCATTACGGTCGCGTCATCTCGGTGCTGGAGGCCATGAAGAAAGTCATGAACGAAGCCCTGCTCCCGCAAAAGGGTTCGGGCGAGCGAAAAGAGGAGAACAATGAAGAATAAGAAAAACACCGCAAGTCAGCCCGCCGACGCTGAGGAGGTCAAGGCGCCGCAGACCGAGGAACCTGCGGCTGAGGCTGAGCAGGAAAAGGCGACGGAGATCACCATCACCCGCGAAAAGCTCGAAGAGCTCAACGCCTATGTCAAGGCCGCCGAGGCAAAGCGCGACGAATACCTGGCCATGGCGCAGCGCGTGCAGGCGGATTTTGACAACTATCGCAAGCGAAACGCGTCCCTGCGCACCGAGGTTGCGGACGACACCGTCCGCGATACGGTCAAGGAGGTGCTTCCCTCGCTGGACAATCTGGAACGCGCACTGGCCGCCGCACAGGCAGCCGGCGACGACAGCCCCCTTGCCAAAGGCGTGGAAATGACGCTGCGCGGCCTGGAGGATACGCTCAAGAAGCTGGGCATGGAGCGCGTGGAGGCCGAGCCCGGAACGGTCTTCGATCCCGAGAAGCATAACGCCGTGATGATGACGGAGGCGGACGAGGAGCATCCCGAGGGAACCATCATCGAGTGCTTCCAGACCGGCTTTGCCGTAAAGGGCAAGGTGGTGCGTTACGCGATGGTGCGCGTGGCCAACTGATCTACTGGGTGCAGCCTGATTTTTAATTAAGTAATCAACAGTTTCTCAAAGTTTTGAAGGAGGCTTATTTATGAGCAAAATCATTGGTATCGACCTGGGTACTACGAATTCCTGCGTTGCCGTCATGGAAGGCGGCGAACCCGTTGTCATCACCAACCCCGAAGGCGCGCGCACTACGCCCTCCGTTGTGGCCTTTGCAAAGAACGGCGAGCGCCTGGTGGGCCAGATCGCCAAGCGCCAGGCTGTGGTCAATGCCGACCGCACCATCATCTCCATCAAGCGCAAGATGGGCACCAGCGAAAAGACGACCATCGACGGCAAGTCCTACACGCCCCCGGAGATCTCCGCGATGATCCTGCAGAAGCTCAAGGCGGATGCCGAGGCCTACCTGGGCGAAACCGTCACGCAGGCGGTCATCACCGTTCCCGCTTACTTTAACGACTCTCAGCGCCAGGCTACCAAGGATGCCGGCCGCATTGCGGGCCTGGAGGTGCTGCGCATCGTCAACGAGCCCACCGCGGCTGCTCTGGCCTACGGCATGGATAAGGACGGCAACCACAAGATCCTGGTCTATGACCTGGGCGGCGGCACCTTCGATGTCTCCATTCTGGACATCGGCGACGGCGTATTCGAGGTGCTGTCCACCAACGGCAACACCCACCTGGGCGGCGACGACTTCGACCAGCGCATCATGGACTACCTGGTTTCCGAGTTCAAGCGCGCCGAGGGCATTGATCTTTCCAAGGATCGTCAGGCCATGCAGCGCCTCAAGGACGCCGCTGAGAAGGCCAAGATCGAGCTGTCCGGCGTGATGAGCACCAACATCAACCAGCCCTTCATCACCATGGACGCCTCCGGCCCCAAGCATCTGGACGTCACCCTGACCCGCGCCAAGTTCAACGAGCTGACCGCGGATCTGGTCGAGGATACCATCAAGCCCCTGCGCCAGGCGCTGTCCGACGCGGGTCTGACCGCCAACGATATCGACAAGGTCATCCTGGTGGGCGGCTCCACCCGTATTCCCGCCGTGCAGGAGGCCGTCAAGGCCGCGACCGGCAAGGAGCCCTTCAAGGGCATCAACCCCGATGAGTGCGTGGCCGTGGGCGCCGCCATTCAGGCGGGCGTTCTGGGCGGCGAGGTTAAGGACGTGCTGCTGCTGGACGTCACGCCCCTGTCCCTGGGCATTGAGACCATGGGCGGCGTGTTCACCCGTCTGATCGACCG
>DKYK01000005.1:25760-31078 GCA_002492415.1 Christensenella sp. UBA7102 | reverse complement strand
CAAATCCGAATGTTCTTTGCTCTTTTTTCGGTTTAGGCGCGGATTTCGTTCGGTTTTTTCACTTGTAAACGGCCTTTACGATTCTTCCCGTTCACTTTTTTGTGAGAACTGCGCCGCGTAAGACCTGCAAAATCCCGGCGCATCGTTTGAAACGGATGGATGGGCGAGTTCGTTAATAGTTTTGTTTACTCGAAATATTTCCGGAGATGGAGGATTCTTCATGCACACGCGATGCCTTCTCGCCTTGTTCCTGCTTCCGGTGCTGCTCACCGGCTGCATGGCTCGACCCGCACAGCCTGTTTCCGCGCCCACGCTCCCGCCGCAGGCGCAGACATCCCCGCCTGCCTCGCCAGAGTCCGCGTCCATGCAGGACACGGACGAATCGGGCATCCACGAAAATGAGGTGTGCTCGGTCCAGGCGGAGGAATACATCAGCCTGCGCATCTCGGACAGCACACGCGCGACCTGCATTGAGCAGCTGCCCGCAGGATCACGGGTGCGCATCCTGCAGCTTCACGACCGCTTTGCGCGCGTGGAGACGGCGGACGGCCTGCGCGGCTATGTGCTGCACGAATATCTCGCGCCCGCGCAGGGGACCGTTGCCGCCGCGCAAGCTTCCCCTGGCGAGTACACGGTGGTATGCCGCGACTACATCACGCTGCGCGAGAATCCGCGCGTAGAGCCCGACGAAGAGCTGGGCCGCCTGGAGCCGGGCAGCTGCGTGACGGCCACGGATCACGTCAACGGCAGCTATGTGGAAGTGCGTGCCGACGATCTGGAATTGACGGGCTGGGTGCGCCTGGATTACCTGACGCCGGGCCGTGTGCTGCCCGAATCACCTGCACAGCCCGCCGCCAACCCCGCGCCCTCCGCGCCGAACGTTGGCTCCCGCACCGTAACCGTGCGCTGCAAGCAGTACCTGACGCTGCGCGAAAGGCCTGATATGGCTGCGCAGTCGCTGGACACCATCCCATCGGGCGCACAGGTGGGCTTTGACGGCGAATACGAGGGGCCCTATGCGCGCGTGACCTACAGCGGGCAGCAGGGCTGGGTGCTGTCGGGATACCTGGACACTGTCCAGCTGCCGCAGCTCCCGGTTGTGCACATCGAGGAGGCGTATTCCTATGAGGACATGTTTGCCGACTGCGAGGGCTTAGCCGACCGCTATCCGCAGGCGCGCATGATCTCCATCGGCACGAGCGAGCAGGGGCGGTCGCTCGCTGCTTTGATCATCGGGGATGAGGACGCCGCGCATCACATTCTCATCCAGGCGGCGATACACGGGCGCGAATACATGACCTCGCTGCTGGTGATGGCGCAGGCCGAGGCGCTGCTGCAAGGCGGCGGGCCGGAACAGGATGTCTGCCTGCACATCGTACCCATGAGCAATCCGGACGGCGTGGCCATCAGCCAGACCCAGTGCATGACCGACGGGCTGCGTGCCATCTACGAGCGCGACAAGGCAAGCGGTTACACGGATCTTTCCGAGCCCGATTATTTGCGCCTGTGGAAGGCCAATGCGATGGGTGTTGACCTGAACCGCAATTTTGACGCGGACTTCCGGCTGGGCATGCAGCGCGGCGCTCCCTCCTCCCGCCTCTACCCTGGCAAGCGCGCCGAAAATCAGCCTGAGAGCCACGCGCTGGCCGACTATGTGCGCCAGAATGATTTTGACCTGACCATCAGCTATCATGCCTATGGCTCGTGCATTTTCTGGCAGTACGGAGACGACGCGCCGGCCAATGCTCCCTCCAAGGCGCTGGCCGAACGGCTCCGCGAGCTGACGGGCTACACGCTGCGCGGCGACAGCGGCACGGAAGGCGGCGGCTTCAAGGATTGGGCGCTGGCCGAAATGGGCATTCCGTCGCTCACCATAGAGATCGGAACGCGTGCCTGCCCGCTGCCGCTGGATGAGTTTTCCGACATCTGGGCGCGCAACCGGGGCGTGCTGCCCGCCCTGTGCAAGTACGTGTCCGGATCGACCGACTCAAGCGGTACTTGAATGGAATTTTTACTCTTTCAAGCGCCGGCTGCTTGTGCCCGAGGGCAGCGCATGCTATGCTGGTCTTGAAAGGAAGGGATTGCACCATGACGTTGGGGAAGAACATTGCATCGCGAAGGCACGAGTTGGGACTGACGCAAGGGCAGTTGGCGGAACGGTTGAATGTGAGCTTTCAGGCGGTGAGCCAATGGGAACGGGACGATACGGCGCCCGAACTGTCCCGCCTGGCCGAAATTGCGCAGGCGCTGGATACCACGCCGACCGCGCTGCTCGCAAACGAAGAAAAATCCGCCGTTCCCCAGCCCCGCCCCGCATTGGAGCGCATATTCGATGAAAACCGCATGACGACCTATCTGAAGGGGCGTGCCGAGAGCCTGGGATTAACGCAAACGCTGCGCGCGTTGGCCTTTGCGCGGCAGGCGCACGCCGGGCAGCTGCGCAAGGGCGCAGCGGGTGTGCCCTACATCGCGCATCCGCTGACGGTAACCTGCCATGCACTGGCGCTGGGCCTGCATCAGGACGAACTGCTCGCCGCGGCGCTGCTGCATGATGTGGTGGAGGATTGCGGCGCTGCGCTGGAGTCGCTTCCCGTTTCCCAGACGGTGCGCGACGCGGTGGACGCGTTGACTTATCGCCCCGACCCCGCGCACTCCCGCGCCGAAAACAAGCGCGCTTATTTCGCCGCACTGTCTGAAAACCGCATCGCCTGCGTTGTCAAGCTGCTCGATCGCGTCAACAACCTCTCGCTGATTGCCGCTTCACTGCCCCAGGACAAGCTGCGCCGCGCGGTCATGGAGACGCGCCGCGATGTGCTGCCGCTGCTGCGCATGCTCAAAACCCGCTGGCCCGAACTGTCCGACGCCGCCTTCCTCATCAAGTACCAGCTGTGCGCGCTGCTGAATACGCTGGAGGCATTGGTTGGGAGGGAGGATCCATGACGCAGCGCTCCCGTGAGGAAGCCGAGGGCTGCATACCGGCAAAATAACTGTTTTTTACCGTCAGATCACATAAATTTACCTTTTTTCTGGGACTGCGTGCGGATGGCGTTCCAGAGAAGCCACAGGGATCTGTGATACCAAAGGTACAACAGCGGCGCACCCCGCTGAAATCTCTCAGACAAAAGGGCGGAAAATTCCTCTCCCTGCCCCACGCGCCCACGCTGGGTCTTGCCACCGAAGCTTTTACACTGGCCTGGGCACTGCGGGCGGCATCTTCCTGGCCCTCACCGTGACGCTGTTTGCCTTCTCCACGGTACTGGGCGGGAGTTACTACGGCATCAAGGCCCGGGAGTTCCTGTTTGGCGCCAAGTCGCTGATCGTTAATCAGCTCATATTCATCGCGGCCATCCCGATGAGCTGCCTGATGGACGCCAGCCTGGCCATCGACCTGTCCGACACCTTATGGCCATCCCCGACCTCATCGGCGTGCTGACGCTGTGCGGCACCGTCATGGTCATTGCCAACAACTACATCCAGCGCGAGGCGCGCCATCATCTCGACGTGCGCCCCATGCTCTCCCTCTTCGACGACATCCAGAAGGAACAGGAAAAAGATCTGGACGCCTGATTATCGGATACGAAAGGACCGTTGACAAAGTCAACGGTCCTTTCGCTACACTTTGGGCTTAGCCGCAGGTATCTTCTGCATCCAGCCGATGATCTGGCCGGAAAGCACGACGGTGAGCAACGAATAGGCCAGACGGCTGAGCGGAATGTAGCTCATGGACATGGCCAGCACCACAAGGTCGGAGATCAGGTAGATCCACTGGATGTCGACGCGGGTCAGGCGGTTCAGCGACATGGCCAACGCATCGTCGCCGCCCGGAGCGCCGCCTGCCCGCACGCAAACGCCAACGCCCACACCCACAAAGGCCGCCCCCAGGATTGCGGCCAGCAGCGGATGCGACGCGATGTCCGGCCATACAGGAGGAAACTGCTCGCAGATGGCGTAAAACACGGAAAACCCGCCGCCGCCAATCGCGGAATAGAGTATGAACTCCTTACCCAGCACCTTGTAGCCAAGCAGGTAGCAGGCGGCGTTGAGCAGAAAGCCCGAAATAGCGGGCGAAAGGCCCAGCCAATGGTGCAGCAGCAGCGTCAGCCCCAGCACGCCGCCCTCGGTCACGCCGGCAAAGGCGTGGATGTTGTACAGCCCAAAGGCTTGGATCGCGCTGCCCGTCAGCGCCAGTGCGCACTTGCGCGGCTCGATGTGGAACCGGAAAGACAATTTAACAAACCCTTTCTTTGATATATTATTTTTATTATATCACATCCCCTGCCGCAAGGCAAACCTTGTGCGCTACAGCGAAGCACAGTATAATGTTTTCAGAAAAGAGGTGCAGAGCATGAAAGAGGCTATCATCGCAGCCCTGACTGCGAAAGAGGACGCATCCGCCTGCGCGTTGACTGAGCGCATCCTTGCGGAAAGCCTCACGGACGACCGGTGGTACGAATGTTTCGACGACGTCGCCGCGCTGCTGGAGCATCCAAAGTCCTTCGTGCGCAATCGCGCGCTGCATATTCTCGCGGAAAATGCGCGATGGGACAATGAAAACCGTCTTGATGCCGTGCTTCCCGGCTACCTGTCCCACATCACGGATGAGAAACCCATCACGGCGCGCCAGTGCATTCAATGCCTTGCCCAGATCGGCAGGGCAAAGCCGCAGTACATTTCTGCGATCCTTTCCGCGCTGCAGGCGGCTGATCTCTCCCAATACCGCGACAGCATGCGCCCGTTGATCGAGAGGGACATCGCGCATACCCAAAGGGCACTACAAGACCCTTCCATCTAAAAAACGGCCGGAACGCCGCAAAGAGCGTTCCGACCGCACTGTCTTACAGATTTTCTGCCTCGGCCAGCCACAGCGCCGCGCAGGCGTCGGAGGGCATGCGCCAGTCGCCGCGGGGCGAGAGCGTGACGGACCCCACCTTGGGGCCGTCCGGCAGACAGGAGCGCTTGAACTGCTGGGAGAAGAAGCGCCGCAGGAAGATCACGAGCCAGCGCTTGATGGTGGCGTCATCGTACCGGCCCTGCATCGCGGCGCGGCACAGGCGGTAGATCTTGCGCGGCGGGAAGCCAAAGCGCAGCAGATAGTACAGAAAGAAATCGTGCAGCTCGTAGGGACCCACAATATCCTCGGTGCGCTGGGCGATTTTGCCGTCCTTGGGCGGCAGCAACTCCGGGCTGACGGGCGTATCCAGCACGTCGAGCAGCACCTGCCGCAGCGTTTCCTCACTCCGGGACGCTTCAAAGGCCGTCAGATACCGCACCAGCGTCTTGGGAATGGAGGCGTTGACCCCGTACATGGACATGTGGTC
>DKYK01000005.1:0-25490 GCA_002492415.1 Christensenella sp. UBA7102 | reverse complement strand
GGACATGTGGTCGCCGTTATAGGTGGCCCAGCCCAGCGCCAGTTCCGACAGGTCGCCCGTGCCCACCACCAGGCCGCCGCATTGATTGGCGATGTCCATCAGCACCTGCGTGCGCTCGCGCGCCTGACTGTTTTCGTAGGTCACGTCGTGGTTGTCAGGGTCCTGGCCGATATCGGCAAAATGCTGCGTCACCGAGGAGGCGATGTTCACCTGCCGCAGCGTCGCGCCATAGGCCTCGGCCAGCAGCATGGCGTTGTTCTTGGTGCGGCTGGTGGTGCCAAAGCAAGGCATCGTCACCGCGATGATGCCGCTGCGGTCCAGCCCCATCCGATCGAATGCGTGCACCATCACGATCAGCGCCAGCGTCGAATCCAGCCCGCCGGACAGCCCCACCACCGCCCGGGTGCTGTGCGTATGGCGCAGGCGAGTGCACAAGCCCTCTGCCTGCATCGCCAGAATCTCCTCGCAGCGCTCAGTCAAACCGCGCTCGTCCTGCGGAACAAAGGGCGTAGGCTGTACGGCCCGGCGCAGCGCAAGGTCGCGCAGCGGCAGCACAAAGTGCGTCACAGGCAGTGTCTCCGCCTGCTTGGGATACGTGTTCATACGGCGGCGCTCGCCCATCAGACGCGCCACGTCCACATCCGCCAGCGTAAGACCCGTTTGATACCGCGCGGACTCGGCCAGCAGCGCACCGTTTTCCGCGATGAGGTTGTGCCCGGCGAACACCATATCCTGGCTGGATTCGCCCTGTCCTGCGTCGGCATAGAGATAGGCGCATACCAATCGGCCCGACTGTCCCGTCACCAGCTGGCGGCGGTAAGCGGCCTTGCCCACGACTTCGTCGCTGGCCGACAGGTTGACGATTACCGTCGCGCCGGAGGCGGCCAGACGCTGCGAGGGCGGCGCAGGCACCCACAGGTCCTCGCAAATCTCCGCGCCCAGCACGAAATCGGGCAGACTGTCGCACGCAAACAGCTGCGCGGCGCTCAGCAGCGCGCGCTGTCCGCACAGCGTCACCTCGTCGCACACCTCCGCCGCCGGGACAAAGTGTCGTGCCTCGTAGAACTCCGCATAATTGGGCACGCTGCTCTTGGGCACCAGGCCGAGCAGGCGCCCTGCGCACAGGATCGCCGCGCAGTTGTACAGCGCCGCGCCATGCCGTACGGGAAGACCTACTGCCAGCACACAGCGCAGCTCCCTCGTTCCCTCCAGTACCGCGCTCAATGCACGCTCTGCGCCCTCCAGCAGCGTCTGGGACAGAAACAGGTCGCCGCATGTGTACCCCGTGAGGCCCAGCTCAGGGAAAACGACCAGCCCTGCGTCCTGCTGCGCGGCCTTATGGGCGAGTTCTATGGTGCGCTCCGCATTAAACGCACAGTCCGCCACCTTCAGCTGCGGCGTGGCGGCGCATACGCGCAAAAATCCGTCCTTCATACCGTCCAAACTCCTTCGCTTGCGATGTGCTTTTCTCTGCTGGTAGTATACCCCAAACGCGCGAACCTGGCAAGAATTATGAAACGCAGTTCCATATTGCGGACTTTTTTACAAAAATCATTCAGAAACGGTTGCCAGCGAGCGAAAGATGCGCTACTATTATAGTAGCATAGGAGCGGGTGTTTCCGCTCCCGACCGATTCTCGTACAGATGAAAGGAGATTCGTTTCATGGACATCAACAAGAAAATTGAAGCGCTGGGCATCGTCCCTGTCGTGGTGCTCAACGATGCCAACGACGCCGTGCCGCTGTGCAAGGCGCTGGCTGAGGGCGGACTGCCCGTTGCGGAGATTACTTTCCGCACCGCCGCTGCCGAGGAATCCATTCGCCGCGTCACCGCCGAGCTGCCTGATGTGCTGGTGGGCGCCGGCACGGTGCTGACCATCGAGCAGGTAGACCGTGCCATCGGCGCGGGCGCCAAGTTCATCGTCTCGCCCGGCTTCAACCCTGAGGTCGTCGGCTACTGCGTGGAGAAGGGCTACCCCATCTTCCCCGGCTGCCCCACCACTTCGGACATTGAGAAAGCCATGAGCTTTGGCCTGAAGGTCGTCAAGTTCTTCCCCGCCGAGGCCATGGGCGGCCTGAAGGTCATCAAGGCCGTTGCCGCTCCCTACGGCGCGATGCGCTTTATGCCCACTGGCGGCGTGAATGAGAAGAACCTGCTGGACTACCTTGCCTTTGACAAGATCATCGCCTGCGGCGGCTCCTGGATGTGCGACAAGAAGGCCATCGAGGAAAAGGATTGGGCCAAGATCACTGAGCTGACCCGCTCCGCCGTGCAGAAGATGCTGGGCTTCGAGCTCAAGCATGTGGGCGTCAACTGCGCCGACGCCGACGAGGCTATGAAGGTCGCCAAGCGCTTCTCCGCGATCTTTGGCTGGGCCGTCAAGGACGGCAACTCCTCCACCTTCTCCGGCACCGCCGTTGAGGCCATGAAGACTCCCTACCTGGGCAAGAACGGCCACATTGCCATCGGCACCACCTCGGTGCTGCGCGCCAAGGCTTATCTGGAGTCCATGGGCTTCGAGTTTGCCGAGGAGACCGCCAAGTTCAAGGGTGACAAGCTCAACGCCATCTACCTCAAGGAAGAGATCGGCGGCTTCGCGATTCACCTGGTCAACAAGTAATCCCCAAATGACATTTCAGACGGATAGGGTGGGTTTTCACACCCTATCCGTTGTCTTTTGGATAAAAAAAGGTATACTGAAGGCATAAAGGAGGTGAGAAACACTGTGGTCTGGGACATTCTCTCGTTCCCCTTCAAGCTGGTGGGTCAGGTGACCGGCTGGGCGCTGGATCTGACCGGCCATGTGTTGGGCTTTGCTCTGGGGCTGGTGCTGCTCATTGTGGGCATCGTGCTGAGCATCACCATCATCGGACTCATCGTCGGCATCCCGCTCATCGTATTAGGCTGCCATATGATGTTCAAATCCCTCTTCTGCTGCCAACATAATAAGTAACACAAAAGCGGAGCCTCCCCCGTTTGGGGAAATCGCTCCGCTTTTGTGCGTTCAGCTTTGCCACAGCTGCTCCCGTTTCATCTCAAAAGTTCCCGCGCGCAGCGCCTCAACGGTCTGCCGAACAATGCCTTTCAGCCGCGCGACGATGGTATCGATCGTCTCGTCGTAGATGATCTGAATGGTACCGTCCGCCACGAGCTGATGGGCAAGGGGAACGAGCAGCCATTGCTTATAGTTTTCAATCTGCTCATCGGTCCAGAACTCGTGCAGCGGCGCATAAATCTCCCCATCGCAGAAGCAGTCGCGCAGCATATAGAGCAGGTTGGAGTAGTCCTCCAGGTTGTTGCCTGGCTCCAGCGTAAAGAGCATGCGGAAAAAGAGGTTCCAGTCGTAGTCGGCGTTCATCTGCTCCACCAGGTGATCAGAGAGTATGTTCAGGAAGGGCTCGTTGCTGTGGAAGGGCGCCTCCAGCAGCAGCGGAGACTCAAAGTCGATATCCACCATTGCAATGCGGTTGATGCGCTGAAACACATCCGTCATGCTCTGGGCGGGCTGCTGCGTGAGCGGGTTGCGGCGCTGCAGAATACAACGGCTGAGAATGTCGCAGGAGCGCTTGAAGTTAAGCGTAAAGCCCAGAGAGTTCTTCATTTTGTAGAAGAACAGGTCAGAGATGGATTTGGCGAACAGCGCGCGCACGGAGGCCTCCTTGAGCATCCTGTCCTGCGGCTCCTGCTGCGATTGAATCTGGTCGTAGATCAGGTAGAGCTGCTTGTCCACCGAACGCAGATTATCGTAGACCAGGGACAGCATCTCCTTCATAAAGCTATCCATCAGCACGTAGCTGTTATTTTTGTAGATGATTTCGTGCTCCACCTCGCCCCAGAACACGTGCACCAGCGCCTTGATCTGCAACTCGAAGCGCACCGACTGTCCGATGGTGCCGCACAGACCGTCTATGCGGTAGATAGCGTAGCCATTGTTCTGCTGCTGCGGCTGCGGGCCGCTCAGGTCCAAGCGGATGTTGGGCTGATCGGGCGCGCAGTAGAGGCCGTCAGCGCACTTCTGTGTGAACTTGTCGCGCAGCGTCTCATAGATCAGCTGCTCTTCCTCCAAAAAACGGCACTGGATGCGCACGCCGATCAGGTCGGACAGATTCTGTATGATGCCCTCGGGATAGGCATATCGCTTGTAAAGGTTCTTGCGCAGTATCTTCTCGCGCAGGCTGCTCTCTCCCTTGACGCGCGTAGAGATATTGACCAGGCTCTCGCCGCGCTCCGAAAGCGCGCCCTGAAAGTACCCTTGCATGACATCAGCATAGGTTTCCAGCATCTTGCGGTTGTCGTTTAGAATCTCTACGGTCTTGTCGATCAGTTCAAAAACGGGAAGTCTGTCCATATCCACTGCTCCGTCCGGTTTACTGTACCTTCATTTTACCATGAATCCTCCGCTTTGTGTGGAAAAACGGTCAAAATTCAAAAATTAGAAACAAATGAATTTTACTTCCCATATTCTTGCACTTTTATTGGGAATGGAGTATCCTATAAAGGGAATATTCGCAGCGCTGCATATTTCGGCGATGCACGCATGCAGTCTTATCGGGAAGTACAATAAATACAGATTGGGAGGAGCGACACAATGCAGAAGATCGCGATGAAGATGCCGTTGGTTGAGATGGACGGCGACGAAATGACGCGCGTGCTCTGGAAGTGGATCAAGGAAATGCTACTGGAGCCGTATATCGACCTGAAGACCGAGTACTATGACCTGGGCCTGCCTCACCGCGACGAGACAGACGATCAGGTGACGGTGGACGCGGCGTTGGCCACGGAAAAATACGGCGTGGCGGTCAAGTGCGCCACCATCACGCCCAACGCTCAGCGCGTGGAGGAGTATCACTTAAAACAGATGTGGAAGTCGCCCAACGGCACCATCCGCGCGATGCTGGACGGCACCGTGTTCCGCGCGCCCATCATCGTGGACGGCGTGGAACCCACCGTGCGCACCTGGAAGGCGCCCATCACCATCGCCCGTCACGCCTATGGCGACATCTATAAAAACACTGAATTGAAGATCCCCGGTCCGGGCAAAGCCGAGCTGGTCTTTACCGCGCAGGACGGCACCGTCACCCGCGCGACGATTCACGACTTCAAGGGGCCGGGCATCGTGCAGGGCGTGCACAATCTGGACAGCTCCATCTCCTCCTTTGCCCGCGCCTGCTTCGATTATGCGCTGGACACCAAGCAGGATCTGTGGTTCTCCACCAAGGACACCATCTCCAAGCAGTACGACCACAATTTCAAGGACATTTTTGCCGACATCTACGAGGCTGAATACAAGCAACGCTTTGATGAGGCGGGCATTGAATACTTCTACACGCTCATCGACGACGCAGTGGCGCGCGTCATCCGCTCCAAGGGCGGCTTCATCTGGGCGTGCAAGAACTACGACGGCGACGTGATGAGCGACATGCTGGCTACCGCGTTCGGTTCTCTATCCATGATGACCTCGGTGCTGGTTTCCCCCACCGGCAAGTATGAGTATGAGGCGGCGCACGGCACCGTCACCCGCCACTACTACCGCTACCTAAAGGGCGAGGAGACGGGCACCAACCCCGTGGCCACAATCTTTGCCTGGACAGGCGCGCTGCGCAAGCGCGGCCAACTGGACGATCTGCCCGACCTTTGCGCCTTTGCCGATAAGTTGGAAAAGGCCACGCTGGATACCATCGAGTCCGGCGTCATGACAGGCGATCTGGCAGCCATCTTCAACCGCCCCGCCACCTCCGTCACCAGCCGCGTATTCCTGCAGGCCATTGCGGATCGGCTGTAAAATCCTCGAAAACCTTCGCGTTTCCGGGCGGCTGTGCCGTTGACGACAGCGCTACGGCGTGCTATAATACAACATAACATTCCCTGGGATGTGGGAGGAGTACAGGAATCGGGCGCGGCACAGAGAGGCGGTTCACCGGCTGCAAGGCCGCTCAGTGCGTTCATCCTGGAAGGTCGCCTGCGGAGGGACGCGCGCGATGGCTGCGGAAAGCAGCGCGCAGTGCGCGGCGGGAGCGCCCGTTACAGCGCGTCAAAGGCTGCGGATATTCCGCAGCGAATGAAGGTGGTACCACGGTGCGCCCGTCCTTTAGCGAGGACGGGCGCATCTTTATGTGGCCGAAAGGAGGCGCATCCCCATGCTCAGCAGGCTGATCAGCATGAATCCTATCGGCATCGTGCTGCTACTGCTCGGCGTCGCCGTCATGCTGTGCGGCAAGCGGATCCCCCCGCGCTTCAAACTGCCGGGCAAGCTGTTCGCGCTGGTGCTGGCGGTCACGGGCGCCTTGCTCTGTTTCATGTGACAACCGTTTTTTCAGTACAATTTGGAGGATGAAACCCATGTCTGAACAAAAACTCGATATGCCCAAAACCTATGAGCCGCAGTCAGTGGAGAGGCGGCTGTATCAAAAGTGGGAATCCGAGGGGCTGTTCAAGCCCGCGGAACACAAGCCCGAGGGCAGCAAGCCCTTCTGCATCGTGATGCCTCCGCCCAACATCACCGGCCAGCTGCACATGGGCCATGCGATGGACAACACCATGCCCGACATTCTCGTGCGCTATCACCGCATGCTGGGCGACGACACGCTTTGGCTGCCCGGCACTGACCACGCCTCCATCGCAACCGAGGTCAAGATCATCGAGGCAATGGCCAAAGAGGGGCTGACCAAGCAGGATCTGGGTCGCGAGAAGTTCCTCGAACGCGCCTGGGCGTGGAAGGCCGAGTACGGCGGACGCATCGAAAAGCAGCTGCGCCGTCTGGGCTCCTCCTGCGACTGGAGCCGCGAGCGCTTCACGATGGACAAGGGCTGCTCCGACGCGGTGCTGGAGGTGTTCGTCAAGCTCTACAACGAGGGCTTGATCTACCGCGGCAACCGCATCATCAACTGGTGCCCGCAGTGCAAGACCGCGCTGTCCGACGCCGAGGTGGAATTTGAGGAGCAGGCGTCCAACCTGTGGTACATCCACTACCCCGCCGAGGACGGCGGCGAGGGCGTGATCGTGGCCACCACGCGCCCCGAGACCATGCTGGGCGACACGGGCGTGGCCGTCAACCCCGAGGACGAGCGCTACACCGGTCTCGTCGGCAAGAACGTGATGCTGCCCATCCGCAACCGCCCCATCCCCGTGGTGGGCGACGAGTACGTCGAGAAGGAATTCGGTACCGGCGCGGTCAAGATGACCCCCGCCCATGACCCCAACGACTTCGAGGTGGCCATGCGCCACAACCTTGCCGTGGAGCGCGTGATGAACGACGACGGCACCATGAACGAGCTGTGCGGCAAGTACGCCGGCATGACCGCGATGGACTGCCGCAAGGCCATCGTCGAGGAGCTGAAGGAACTGGGGCTTCTGGTCAAGATCGAGCCCTACACCCACAACGTGGGCACCTGCTACCGCTGCCACCATACCGTAGAGCCTCTGGTTTCCACCCAGTGGTTCGTGCGCATGAAGCCGCTGGCCGAGCCCGCCATCGAGGCCGTCCGTTCCGGCCAGACCCAGTTCGTGCCCGAGCGCTTTGACAAGACCTATTACAACTGGATGGAAAACATCCGCGACTGGTGCATCAGCCGCCAGTTGTGGTGGGGCCATCGCATCCCCGCCTATTACTGCACCAACAAGCAGTGCGGCCACATGGTGGTGGCAAAGGAGGCTCCCGCCGTCTGCCCCGAGTGCGGCGCGCCCATGGTGCAGGATGAGGACGTGCTGGATACCTGGTTCTCCTCGGCACTGTGGCCCTTCTCGACGCTGGGCTGGCCGGAAAAGACCGAGGATCTGGAGCGCTTCTACCCCAACACGCTGCTGGTGACAGGTTATGATATCATCTTCTTCTGGGTGGCGCGCATGATTTTCTCGGGCTGCAAACACATGGGGCAGACGCCCTTTGCGCATGTGCTTATCCACGGCCTGGTGCGCGACGCGCAGGGCCGCAAGATGTCCAAGTCGCTGGGCAACGGCATCGACCCCATCGAGATGATCGACAAGTATGGCGCGGACGCGCTGCGCTTCTCGCTGATCCAGTCCGTAGCGCCGGGAAATGATGTGCGCTTCTCCGATGAAAAGGTGACGGCCGCGCGCAACTTCGCCAATAAAGTGTGGAACGCCTCCCGCTTCGCGCTGATGAACCTGGACGGCCCCGCGGACGACGCTCTGCCCAAGAACATCGCCGACAAATGGATCCTGACGCGCCTGAATGACGCCATTGAGACAGTGTCCATGCACCTGAACCAGTTTGACCTGGCAATGGCCGCGCAGAAGCTGTATGACTTCATCTGGAGCGAGCTGTGCGACTGGTACCTGGAGCTGGCCAAAGCCCCGCTCTACGGCGAGGACGAGCAAGCGGCCTCTTCCACCCGTGCTACCCTCAAATATGTGCTGACCAACACCTTAAAACTGTTGCATCCCTTTATGCCCTTCCTCACCGAGGAGATCTACTCCTACCTGCCCGATACCACCGGCAGCATCATGATCTCCGCCTGGCCCAAAGTCACGCAGAGTTATCCTGAAGAAGCGGCTGCGATGCAGCACATCATGGACGTCATCGGCGCGGTGCGTAACCTGCGCGCGGGCATGAACGTGCCCCCGTCCAAAAAGGCGCACTTGTACATTGTGCCCGCTTCGGGAATTGACGGCGCGATCTTCACCGAAAACGAGACCTATTTCCAGCGCTTGGCCTCCGCTTCCTCCGTATCCGCCGTGGCGCGCGAGGAGTTGCCCCGCAATGTGGTTTCTGCGGTATGTCCCTGTGGCGAGGCATTTCTGCCCATGGGCGAACTGGTAGACGCCGAGAAGGAAATCGCCCGCCTGAACAAAGAGATTGCCGCAATGGAAAACGAGATCAAGCGCGCCGAGGGCAAGCTGAATAACCCCGGGTTCGTCAACAAGGCCCCCGCCAACGTCGTCGAAGCCGAACGCGCCAAGCTCGCCACCAACAAGACCATGCTTGATGCCTTGCACAAGCGCCTGGATGACATGAAGAGCCTCTAAACCGAAATGGTTCTGCCCGCAGCGCACGCTTCCTCATGAAAGCGCGCTGCGGGCATCTTTTTGTGAAAAAAACAGCGCCCCTTTCGCCAATGAAGCAGAAAGAAGCGCCATCTTTTTCTTTACTTATTTCTTGTTATTGCGGCGCAGGAAAGCAGGCACGTCATTGTTGTAGCTGCGACGGGCGGGCTGTGCAGGCGCCTCGGGGATGTCATCCTCGTCGCCGAATACGCGCTGGCCGCGCATGGGGCGTACGGGCTGCGGCGCCGCCGGATACTCGTCGAACGCGGAGGGCTGCTGCATACTTTCGGCAGGCTGGCTCTCCTGCACAGGCTGCTGCGCCTCAGCTTCGTTGTTCAGATCGCGCAGACGGCTCTGACGGGGCTGCTGCGCGCTGCGCTCATCGCGTACCCACACGGGAATGCGGTCGGTAACGCCGTCATTCTGCTGCACGGGCGCCGCAGGACGGGCAGCCTGCGCGTTGCTCTTGGGCTGATTGTAATCCGCGCCCTCGAATCCGGTGGCGATGACGGTGATGCGCACCTCGTCATCAAAGGTCTCATCGATACCGGCGCCGAAGATGATGTTGGCCTCAGGATCTGCCGCCTGCGCAATGAGCGACGCGGCCTCGTTGACCTCCAGGATGCCGATGGCGGTGCCGCCTGTGATATTGATCAGCACAGCCTTTGCGCCGTCGATGCTGGTCTCCAGCATGGGGCTGGAAATGGCCTGCTTCGCGGCCTCCACCATGCGGTTCTCGCCCTTGCCCAGGCCAATGCCCATGTGGGCCATGCCGCGGGACTGCATAATGGTCTTGACGTCTGCGAAGTCAAGATTGATCAGCGCAGGAACGGCGATCAGGTCGGAAATGCCCTGGATGCCCTGGCGCAGCACGTCGTCCGCCATGCGGAAGGCGTCGGGCAGAGAGGTGTTCTTGCCCACGATCTGCAGCAGCTTATCATTGGGGATGACCACGAGGGTATCCACCTGCGCCTTGAGCTCCATGATGCCCTTTTCGGCATTGAGCATGCGCTGGCGGCCCTCAAAGAGGAAGGGCTTGGTCACTACGCCGATGGTCAGGATGCCCATCTCGCGGGCCAGCTGCGCCACCACAGGCGCCGCACCGGTGCCGGTGCCGCCGCCCATACCGGCGGTGATGAACACAAGGTCGCTGCCCTTGAGCATCTTGGAGATCTCGTCCTTGGTCTCATCGGCCGCGGCCTTGCCGATCTCCGGCTTTGCGCCCGCGCCCAGTCCCTTGGTCAGCTTTTCGCCAATCTGAATCTTGTTCTCCGCCTTGGACTGCGAGAGCGCCTGGCGGTCGGTATTGATGGCGACGAACTCCACGCCGCGCAGACCGTACTCCACCATGCGGTTGACGGCATTATTGCCCGCGCCGCCGCAGCCAACGACCTTGATGCACGCGCCGGGTACGATTTCCTGTTCAAATTCCAGCACTGAAAGTCCCCCTATCCGTTAAACGTAAAATGAAAACTGATCTCACTTGGTAAAGAACGCTTTGAAGAAATTGCCAATCTTGCTGCCTGACTCGGAGGGCTTAACCTCCATCTGGCTAACCGATTCATACACCAGCTCCAGAAGGCCTATGGCCGAGGAATATGCCGGCGAATTGAGCTTGACGGCGGGCGGAGTAGGCGCCCGGAACGTGCGCTCGACGACAGAGGAGATGGTCTCCCGCCCCCCTCGCATCAGGATCAAACCACCGCCCGTGATGTAGAAGGTGGAACGCGCAGAGATGCGATCTGCCTGCGCTTCAATGATCTCTCGCACCCTGTCGGCCAGTTCGGTCACGCGCGGTTCGATGACGGCCAACACGGTTTCCCGCGGGAAAGAGACAGTCTGACCGTCAGGATCCTGAACGGAGAGCTGATCCTGGCCAATGCCAAAGGTGTACTTGCGCTTGAGCTCCTCCGCCATATCCATGGTGATTTCCAGCTCCATCGCAAGATTCGCCGCAAGATCGCCGCCGCCCATGGGCAGCACCTTGTGGCTGATCAACGCATCTCCCTGGACGAGCATGACCTCAGTGGACAGATAGCCTATGTCCACCAGCACCGCGACCTTGTCGCGCTCCTCAGGCGGCACCAGCAGCAGCGCCTCCCCCAGCGCGGGAGAGAGGTAGCCGTTGATGTGGATATCCTGCTGTTCCATTCGCGCCTGCATGTCCTCCAGGAAGGTAGGGTCGGCCACCACGAAAGAAGCCATGCACCGAACCTGGCTGCCCTTGAGGCCTGCAGGCTCCATCGTTCTGCGATCATCCACGGTAAACCATGCCGGACTTCTGTGGATGATAACGCCCTCCTGCTTGGGCTGATAGTCCAGCGCTAGATTCATCACATCGTCCACGTCCTCAGCCGTGACGCGACGCTCATTGTTCAGCTCCAAGGTAACTTCGTTTTGCTCAAGATGGATAAAATCGCCGGGAACGCCGACATAGATCTCCTTGATCTCCTTGCCCGAGGAAAGCTCCGCCTCGCGCACAGACTTGAGAATCGCCTGCTCGACCTCCTCGTCCGAGGCATTCCAATGTCCCTCAGAATACCCATCGTAGGGGACGACGCCGAAACCCAGCAGCTGCGCGGGTCCGTCTCCGCTGCCTTCCCCCACCACGGTCACGATCTTGGAGGTTCCAAATTCAATGGCTGCAGCCATACTCTTCACGTTATCTAATACCTCCCAACGGGTCTGGGATTATTGTCTGCACAACTAACCCATTCTATTTCTATATTATACTTCAAATTTTCATCATTGAAAAGCCTGCTTGGGGCAATCCGAGCAAAAAAACCGTCTAATTTTTAAGTTTTACGGGTTGGAAACATTTTCCTCCCGCTTCGCCTACGGCTCAGCTGAGGGGTCCGGCGTCTCTGCGGGCGTTGCCGCAGGCGTGCCCGTCGGCGTATCCGTATTGTCTTCCGGCGAGGGCGTATCCCCCGTCGTCGGTTCATCGGGCAAGGGCGTTTCCAACGCTGCGGAAGGATCGGCAGCATTCGCCTCCAAAAAGGATGCGTTATTGCCAGTGGACACCGTGATGACGCCGCCGGTATACCCCTCAGAAACCAAAATGGGCTCTACCGCGCGCAGCCAACGGATCTTTTCCTCCATATTCTCAAAATTCCCCAAACGCACTTCAAACCCGGACACCGTGGTCATCCAAAGATCGGACACGGCGTCCAGGTTGATTTCAGAGATGAGCTGAATAACATTTTGCGCGCGCAGCTGCGTGAGAATCGCATGCATCGCGTCCAGCTGGCTGGTTTGCGAGGAGGTCAGCGTCTCCCCCACTTGATCGCCCCCGGTGATGTTCAAACCCGTTACCACGGGCACGCGCAGATCCCCCAGCTGCTGGCGGGTTTCCAGCACAAATCCCGTCTCGTCCACCACCAGCACGCTGCCCATATGCGATACCGCTGCGCTTGTCTTGCGTTCGGCAATCTGGATGCGCAGCTTATCCGGAAAGATATAGCGGATAGACTGCACGTCAAAGTACGGATTCTGATCGATGTTCTGCCGCACCTGACTAAATTTGATACGGAAGATACTCTCCTCATTCTGTATTCCCGCCAAATCCACCACCTGCGCCGGGTCGTGTTCCTCACAGCCCAGCACCACCACTTCGCGCACGCGCATGGCTTCCGAACAGGCATATCCACTGCCTGCCAGCACCACCAGCAGCAAAAACAGCACCAAATAAATCCGCGCACGCATCTGAGGGTCACTTCCCTTCTCATTCGTCAATCTGAATCCGTGTAATGTTCGCGCCCAGGGCGCGAAGTGTTTCCTCCAGCCGTTCATGTCCACGGTCGATCAGCGCAATGTTCTCCACCACGCTCTCACCCTGCGCCGCCAGGGCCGCGATGCACAGCGCCGCGCCTCCGCGCAGATCCCGCGTCGTCACGCGCGCGCCCGTGAGCTGCTCCACGCCGCGCACCACGGCAATGCGCCCGCTGACCTGTATGTCCGCACCCATGCGCATCAATTCGGCGACGTGCTGCATCCGGTTTTCAAACACGTTCTCCGCCACCACGGAAGTCCCGCGGCTGAGCGCCAGCAGCGACATCATCTGCGCCTGCATGTCGGTTGGAAAACCGGGAAAGGGCGCGGTCTCCACACGCCGCACGGCCCGCGGCCGCCCGCGCATCTGCGCGCGCACGCCATCCTCGTAGACGCGCACATCACAGCCCGCCTCGTGCAGCTTGGCCAACACCGCCTGCATATCCTGGGGCCGCGCACCGCGCACGAACACGTCGCCTTGCGTCGCCGCGCCCGCCAGCAGAAGCGTGCCCGCCGTGATGCGGTCGGGAACCGGCGCGTACTCCACGCCGTGCAGTTCCGCTCCGCCGCGGATACGAATGGTTCCGCTGCCAGCGCCGTGCACAAATCCCCCGCAGGCGTTGAGGAAATTGGACAAGTCCACGATTTCCGGTTCACGTGCCGCATTGTGAATGACGGTGTCGCCCTGCGCATACACCGCGGCCATCATCACATTCTCCGTCGCGCCCACGGACGGGTAATCCAAGTGAACGCTGCCCCCTGTGAGCTTGCCCGAGCACAAAATATGTCCATGCGCTTCCTCGATATGTGCTCCCAGCGCGCGCAGCCCCTGCAGATGCAGGTCAATGGGCCGCAGCCCGATCTCGCAGCCGCCCGGGTAGGTGAAATCCGCGCGCCCAAGGCGCGCCAGCACCGGTCCCAGCATGAAAATGGAGGAGCGCATGAGCTTGGAGATATTCTCCGGCATCACGTGCTCCTGCGCATCCGATGCGTCTATGTACAGCTCTGTGCCCTGCCGCCGCGTACTGCAACCCAGGCTTTCCAAGAGCCTGAGCATGTTTCGCACGTCGGATAGGTCCGGGCAGCCCGACAGATGTACGGGCTGGCGCACGAGCACGCAAGCCGCCAGCAGCGGCAGCACCGCGTTTTTTGCGCCCATTGTACTGACTTCGCCCCGCAGGGGATTCCCCCCCTGTATGGTGTACGCCTCCATCGCAACCCCTCCTGTTCACTGGCAGGATATGCCGATAAAGGCAAATGCGTGCATCTACTGCTCCAGGCCGCGCAGCCTGTCAGCCAATTTCTGCACGCTGGGCGGAGCGACGCGCTCCTGAATCGCAGCCGGCCGACGCGATACCGACACCAATAGCCCCATCGTACCCAGGAAAATGGTCATTGTGGTGCCGCCCGCGGTAAAGAAGGGCAGCGGAATGCCCGTTGTGGGCATAAAGCCCGTGACGACGAAAATATTCAGGATCGCCTGCAGCGCCAATATCGAAGTCAGCCCCAGCGCCAGATAGCAGCCGAAGCTGTCGCTCGCGTTGACCGCGATGCGGTACCCGAAATAGATCAGCGCCAGGAACACCAGCAGAATGCTGACGCCTCCCACAAACCCCAGCTCTTCGCCGACGATTGCGTAGATGAAGTCGGAATAGGCGTAGGGCAGGAACAGGTGCTTTTGCTTGGACAGCCCCAGTCCCGTGCCGAACCAGCCGCCATTGCCCAGCGCATAATAGCTCTGCACCAGCTGATAGCCCTCATCGTCGTACACGCCCTCGGCCCAGGGATTCCTAAAGGAGGTGATGCGCTCCCACCGCCCCGGGGTGATGTAGGCCAACGCCACCAGTGCAAGCGCGCCGCACAGCAGCAGCGTGAACAGCGTACGCTTTCGCATGCCGCCCGCCATCAGCATGAACATGGTCACGAACACGATCAGACTGGTGGTCGAGAGATTGGGCTGCACTGCCACCAGCAGCGCGTTGGCGCCCACCACGCACAGCGCCGGGAAATCGCTGCGCCAGAACAGGTGCATGGTCTTCTGATTGTGCGTGATGTAGTAAGCAAGGTACAGAATCACCGCGACCTTGAGGATCTCGGATGGCTGAATGGAAACGCTGGCGCTCTTGACGCCGATGCGCAGCCAGCGGTAGGCGCTGTTGAGGTAGGGCGACCACACGCCGATCTTCAGGCCATTGATCGCGGGTACTTTAGGCAGCAGCCACACCAGCAGCAGCATGACAAAGGAGACGAGAATGAGCAGCATGACAATCCTGCGGTTGTTGAGCCATCGGTAATCCAGATTGGCTGCCAACACGAACGCCACGCCGCCCAGCGCAATGCTGAACACCTGCGTAATGAACGTACTCATCGCGTTGCCGTCGCCGGTGACGCCCATCTCATAGGACGAGGCAGAAAGCACCATCAGCGAGCCCATCAGCGTCAGAAATACCGTGCAGATGATGACGCCCCAATCCAACGGCAAATGCTGACCGAACACCCAGATGTTGCGCAGGTTCCATTGCTTGGGCGGCGGATCGTTCAGGTGGGAGCGACGCCGCTCCGCCTGCCTGCGCCGCCGTTCCTCTTCCCGTTGCGCGTTGCCCATGCCGCTCCCTCCTCTTTCCCGTTTTTACCGCATACTACATGCGGTTTACGATGTCCTTAAATACCCTGCCGCGCTGCTCGTAGTCGTCAAACATATCAAAGGAAGCGCACGCGGGCGAGAGCAGCACATTTTCGCCCGGCTTGGCCAGCGACCTTGCCCGATTCACCGCGTCTTCAAAGGTGCCCGCGCGCACAAAGCTGTCGTAGCCCACGGACCGAAGCGCGTCTTCGATCTGCTGCGCCGTATCGCCCAGCGTCACCACGGTGTGGATCTTACTTTCCTTTATTTCCCGGGCAAAGGGCGTAAAGTCCGTGTGCTTGTCATAACCGCCCGCCAGCAGCACCGTTCCCACGCGCATGGTGCGCACGGCTTTGATGGATGCATCCACATTGGTGCCTTTGGAGTCGTTGATGTAGGTCACGCCGTCCACCGTGCGCACAGTCTCAATGCGGTGCTCCACGCCCCGGAAGGTCTTGAGCGTATGGCGCACGATGTGGACGGGTACGCCCGCCAGCAGCGTCAGCGCTGCTGCGGCCAGCGCATTCTCCAAATTGTGCTCGCCGGGGATATAGATCTCATCCACGCGGATGACCTTTTTCTTTTTGCCGTCCTTGACAAAGACCATCTCGCCATCCTCGACGCAGGTGCCCAGCTGCACCTGGGCGGTATGTGAGAAAAACGCTGCGCGGCAATGCAGGCGCTGCGCCATGCCGCGCACGACTTCATCGTCATAGTTGAGCACCGCAAAGTCGTTTTCATCCATCTTCTCAAAGATACGCTCCTTGACGCGGATGTATTCTTCCATGGTGCCATGGCGATTGAGGTGATCCTCGGTGATGTTGCACATTACCGCCACATGCGGATGGAAGGTCGTGGTGGTTTCCAGCTGAAAGGAAGAAACCTCCGCCACCGCCACGTCGTTCGGCCCCGCGCTGAGCGCGCACGCGGTAAAGGGATAGCCGATATTGCCCACCACATAGGCGGTCTTTCCATAGTTTTTGAAGATCTCGCCCACCAGCGTCGTGGTCGTGGTCTTGCCATTGGTGCCGGTAATGGCGTACAGCGGCGCGCGAGATACCTGCGCACCCACCTCCAGCTCGCCGATGATGGGGACGCCTGCCTCCGCCGCACTCTTGAGTACCGGTGCGGTCAGCGGGATGCCGGGGCTGGTCACCACCACGTCGTAGGACGCAAAATCCGGCTGCTCACCGCCCAGGCAGCGGCGGACGTCCATGTCCCGCAGGGGGCTCAGCGCCTCTTCCAGCTGCTGCGCCGTCTTGCTGTCGCAGATGGTCACCTTCGCGCCGCACTCATAAAGACATTGCGCCGCCGCAACCCCGGAGCGCGCCATGCCGCAAACCAATACTTTTTTTCCTTCAAAACCCATATTATGGTCACTTCTCCTTTATTTCGGGGATCTTGCTTCATCACAGCGACAGGGAGAGCAATGCCACCGCGCAGGCAATCGCCGTCACCAGCGTATACATGGCCACGATGCGCGTCTCGGGCACACCGCCCATCTCAAAGTGATGATGCAGCGGCGCCATGCGGAACACCTTTTTATGCCGCAGCTTGATGGAACCGATCTGGATGATGTCGGACAGCGAAGTGAGCACGTACATGATGCCCATGATGACAATGAGCAGCGGCTGGCGCAGTGCCAGCGACGCCATCACGTACGCGCCGCCCAGCGCAAAGGAGCCGGAATCTCCCATAAATACCTTGGCCGGGTATGTATTGAAGCGAAGGAAACCCATGCACGCGCCCGCAGTGGCAAGGCACAGCACCATCACGTTGGAGGTGGCCGCCGCATCCAGCCCTGCCTGGTTCATAAACAGCGCGATGAGCCCCAGCACCAGCATCACTACCGTCGTGACCGACGAGCACAGCCCGTCCACGCCGTCGAGCAGGTTCACGGAGTTGACCACCGCGATGATCACAAACATCGCAAATGGAATGTAGAGCCATCCCATGTCCCATTGCAGGGCAGTGAACGGAATGTAGATGGCAGAACCAATGCAGGGACTAAAGTAGCAGAAGCATGCCGCGCCGCCACTGAGCAACAGCTGCACCACGATCTTCTGCCAAGGCATCAGCCCCTCGGGGCGCTTGAGCACCGCTTTGATCACATCGTCGGCCAACCCCAGCAGCGAAAAGCCCAGCGTAAAGAGCACCATGGGCAGCATCACCGTCCAGCGGGTATCCGCCGGGGCGAACACAATGGAGACGACGCCCAGCGCCAGCAGCATCATCACGCCGCCCATAATGGGCGTTCCCGCCTTCTTTTTGTGCGAATCCAGCCCATAGTCGCGCTCCGTCGCGCCAAAGGAAAGTCTGCGCAGCAGGGGAATGACAAACGGACCCATCGCCAGGACCGCGAGGAACGCGATCAGCAGTGCAAACAGCATGCTCTTCATAGGTAAATCATCCTTTGTATCTGTTTTTTATCCAAAACGGGGCCGCACTCACTCGGGCGAACCACCCATCTCGCGCAGCAGCTCGCGCACCACAACCTTCTCATCAAAGGGCAGCTTTTGTCCTCCGATGTCCTGATACGTCTCATGACCCTTGCCCGCCAGCACGATCACGTCGCCCGGCTGCCCCATCTGCATCGCGTACCGAATGGCTTCTCGCCGGTTTTCGATCACCACATAGGGCGCGCCGGTGGGTTTAATTCCCTTTTCAATGGCGTCGAGTATGTCCATGGGCTGCTCCAGCCGCGGGTTATCGCTGGTCAGAATGGAGAAGTCCGCCAACCGTCCGCTGATCTCCCCCATGATGGGACGCTTTTCCTTATCTCTACCCCCGCCGCAGCCAAACAGGCAGATCAACCTGCCGCGCGTGAACTCGCGGATGGTCTTGAGTATGCTTTCCAGCGACGCGGGGCTGTGCGCATAGTCCAGAATCACACGGTAGGGCGTGTGCGTGGGCAGAGGCTCAATGCGCCCGGGCACCACTGTCACTGCCTCCAGGCCCTCCTTGACTTTCTCCGGCGCCATTCCCATCTCCAGACACGCGACAGCCGCGGCCATGGAATTGTACACATTAAATATGCCTGAAATGTGCAGATGCAGCGACAGCTTGACGTCCTGCCAGCTGAGCACAAAGCTGACACCACTTTCATGAATCTCGATGTCATTTGCGTAGGCATCCGCGGGCTTGGCTACGCCGAAGGTCGTAGTCTCCACCTTTCCCAGCATATGCGGCGCGGCTTCGTCGTCCGCGTTGATCACCGCATGCTCAATGTAGAAGGGGGTGAAGAACTTCTCCTTGGCCTTGCGATAGGTCTCCATCGTGCCAAAATAATCCAGGTGATCCTGCGAAAAATTGGTAAATACGCCTTGGTCAAACTTCATTCCGACCAATTTACGCAGGTCCAACGCGTGCGCCGAGACCTCCATGACATAAAAGTTGCAGCCGGCGTCGCGCATTCTGGCCAGCATCGCCTGCACGTCGATGGGGTCGGGCGTGGTCAGGCTGGCGGGTTCCTCTTTATCGCCTATAAAGGTGCACACCGTGCCCATCAATCCCACTTTATAGCCCGCATGCCGCGCAATCTCGCGCACAAGGAAGGAGGTCGTAGTCTTGCCCTTTGTACCCGTAATGCCCACGCCACGCATGCCGCGCGCCGGATAGCCGTAAAAGCACTGCGCCATGTAGCTCATGGCGGCTCTGGCATCCTCGACCAGCACCTGCGGCAGTTCTACCGGCAATCTGCGCTCCACAACGAGCGCACTGGCGCCCTGGTCTGCCGCCTGCTGGGCAAAGCTGTGTCCGTCCACGCGCAAGCCGGGCAAACAGAAATACAGATCTCCCGCCGAGACCTTTCTTGAGTCGCAGGTCAGGCCCGTGACCTCGGCCTGGCCGAACACCTGCGCCGAGATGGGAAGGCTATTGGCAAGCTCTGTCAGTTTCAAACTGGATCCGCTCCTTTTTATCATGGTTTTGCGGGCCTTGGGAAGGCTGCCCGCCGTGCCGGAATACTCAGCCAAATTTAACGCGCACTTCCGTGCCGGCTGCCACGCGCTCGCCCGCTTTGGGGCTCTGCTCCACGCACACGCCGCTGCCGCTGATCTTCATCACAAGGCCCACGTTGCGCAGCGCGCGGTTCGCGGGCACCATGCTCATGCCCGTCAGATCGGGGACATCCACCATGCCGTCGTCCTGCGGCTCTACATATTCGGTGTACAGCACCACCAGCGAGCCCTCGGGCACCTGTGCTCCCGCCGCCGGCAGCTGATCGGCAATGGTGTCTCCGATGCCATCCACCATCACGCGAAGTCCTGCTCCACTCATCGCGCTGCTGGCTTCCTCCACCGAGTAGCCCGACACATTGGGCACTGTGGCGGTGCTGCCCACCAGCGCCTCCTCGCCCTCCTCGTACTCGGGCTCCACACCCATGTACTTGAGGGTTTCCTCCAGAACCTGCCGTGCAAAGGGCGCGGCGACGGTGGAGCCATAGTCGGGCCGCACGCTGGGCTCATCCACGATGAGCAGCAGCCCGATCTCAGGATCGTCCATGGGGGCAAATCCCAAGAAAGAGCAAATATGCACGTCGCTGGACACCTTGCCGTTGATGTATTTCTGCGCGGTGCCAGTCTTGCCGCCCACGCGATAGCCCGGGATATAGGCATTGCGCCCGCCGCCGTTCTCTACCGCGTTTTCCAGCAGCTGCCGGACGATTGCGGAGGTTTCCTCCGATATGGGATTGCCGCGCACCTGCTTATCGTAGCTCTCCACCACTTCACCATCGGTCGTAAGGATTTCCTTGACGATGTGGGGCGTAAGCAGTTCGCCGCCATTGACCGCAGCCGCGCAGGCGGTCAGCAGCTGCACGGGCGTAACCGACACGCTCTGTCCAAAGCCCACGCGCGCGATGTCTACGTTCTTGACGTATTTATACGCGATCATCTGCCCAGAAGATGCCCCGGGCAGGTCGACGGGCACTTCCTGGCCGATGCCGAAGGAATGCAGGCCGTCATAAAAGGTATCAATGCCCATGCGCAGCGCAAGGTTGATGAACACCGGGTTGCAGGAGTTGCACACCGCGTCGGCCAGTGTCTGCGAGCCGTGCGGATTGCCGCTGCGCCAGCAGCTGATCTTATCGCCGTCCACGATCTCATAGCCTTTGCAGTAAAAGGTGTCGTCCAAGTCGGTCACACCGTTTTCCAGCGCCAGCGCCGTGGTAAGGATCTTGAAGGTAGATCCCGGCTCGTAGGCGTCCTGCACGCAGCGGTTGCGCATCAGGCTGGCAAGCTCCGTCAAATCTTCGCGCGGCGGGGCGTTCAGATCAAAATCCGGCACGTTTACCATGCCCAGGATCTCGCCGGTCTTTACATTCATCATCACGGCCTGCACCGCCTTTGCGCCATTGTCCTCCAGCGCCTGCTGGCACACCTTTTCCATGATGGCCTGAATCACATAATCCACCGTCAGCCGGATCGTATAGCCGTCCTCTGGCTCGATATATTCCTCCTCGCCCGTCTCCATCTTGCGGTTGCGGGCGTCTATTTCCGATACGATGCGGCCGTCCGTGCCGCTCAGGTACTTATCCAGGCTCTTTTCCAGGCCCTCCTGTCCCTCGCCCGACACCGTGCAAAAGCCGATCACCTGCGTCAGAAAGTCCCCCATCGGGTAAGCGCGCACCGTGTCCTCAGTCACCGATATCCCCTTCAAATTGGCTGCACGAATGGCGTCTCCCACCTCGAGCTTCACCTGCCGCGCCAGGCGCACGCTGCTCTTTGAGGTGTCCGTGATCTTGTCATAGACCTGCTGAACATCCATCTCCAGCACTTCCGCCAGCTTTTGTGCAGTGGTGCGGATGCGCTCTGCCTTGTCCTCGGCATCTTCCGTCTCCTTACCCACCACTTCGCCGGGGCTGGCGGATATGGTCACGGCGCTGGCAGACTGCGCCAGCACCTTGCCGTTGGCATCAACGATCTGGCCGCGCTTTGCCGTCACGGTAAAGGAGCGCGTCCACTGGGACAGCGCTCGGTTCTGCAGATTGGCTCCATCAATGATCTGGATATAGAAGAGCCTGCCCACCATTACCGCAAAGCAAACAACAACAAGACAAAAGAGCCAGCCAATGCGGTTCTTTGTCTTGTCGGACGGGGCGTTATTGGGCATGGGCGTATCTCCTTTCGACGAAATGCTCGCACCTCTTTCTATATCTGTGATGGGCGAAGACTGCCGCGCCGCGCTGTCTTATGGCAGCTGTACGACGCGGGTATTTTCCTTCTGTGCATAATCCATATTCAAGTTATCGCGTGCATAGTCCTGCACGTTGCTGATGTTGCTCTGCCGGTTGATCTCCACCTGCAGCTCCTCCAGGCGCTTCTGCTGGTCGTCAATCTGCGCCTGCAGCTGTCTCTGTTCCACCGTCATCTGCTCAATGCGCACATAGCGCGTCAGCAGCGAGTAAATTCCTCCCGCAACCACCAGCACCATCAGGATGGCGGCCAACGCAAACAGCGCGTGCACGCGCTGCTGGCGGCGGCGCCGCTGCTCGGCGGCCTCTTCAGCGGCTCTACGGGCTTCCGTTTCGCGGCGAAGGCGCTCCTGCTCGACGCGCTGCCACGCGTGCTGCTGCACCGTGCGGTGATTGACCTGCGCACGGGTGAGACGCTGCGTCTCCGGTTCAGGCGCGTAATAGGCGCGCGCCGGCTCTGCTCTGCGCCTCTCCTGGCGGGTACGGGTATCGCGCAGCGGTTCTCCCCGACGCTGCACCGGCCTGCGCTGCGTCTGCGGACTGCTGCGCAGAGAGCGGAACTCCTCCCGATTGTTCGGTACGCGCCGCGTTTCAGGTTCCGGTTCTCTGCGGACACTGCGCCGCACGGTCGCACTGCTGACATAATAATCGGCATCCAAATTGGGGTCGCGCTTGTACACCGGCATCGCAATGTCCTCCCTTCTCAAACGAATACTGATCTCTTTTGTTGCAGCAAGCCATTGCTATGGCTCGCTCGTCTTCTTTTCAAAGGCCCTGACCTTTGCAGAATGCGAGCGCAGGTTTTGTTCACATTCCTCCTGTGTGGGCAATACAGGCCTGCGCGTCACTGCTCTCCCCAGCGGCTTTTTGCCGCAGATGCACACTGGCGCCTTGGGCGGACAGGTGCAGGGGTTCTGCAGACTCTGGAAGGTTTGCTTGACGATGCGGTCCTCCAGGGAGTGAAAGGTGATGACCACCAGTCTTCCGCCGGGCGTGAGACAGTCCACCGCGTCGCGCAGCGCGGGTTCCAGCAGCGACAGTTCGGAATTCACTTCAATGCGAATGGCCTGAAAGGTTCTGCGTGCCGGGTGCGAGACCTTGCGCCGCTCCGCTGCGGGCACCGCCGCGTCGATGACGCGCACCAGATCCATGGTCGTGTGCAGCGGACGCGCCGCCACAATGAACTTTGCGATGCGCACTGCCCACTTCTCTTCGCCATACTGCGAGATGATGCGTGCAAGCTCTTTTTCCGGATAGGTATTGAGCACGATTTCCGCAGTCAACTCTGCCGTTTGATCCATGCGCATATCCAGCGGCGCTTCGCTGTGGAAGGAAAATCCGCGCTCTGGATTATCCAGTTGATAGGAGGACACCCCCAGATCCATCAGCATGCCGTCCATGCCGTCCAAACCCGCTTGCCGTAAAAGCGTCTTTATGTTTGCATAATTTCCATGAAGTGGAACAAAGCGCTCTCCAAAGGGCGAAAGCCGCGCACCGGCAGCGCGCAGCGCATCCCAGTCGCGGTCGATCCCGATGACCCGGCCCGTGGTACGCCGAAGCATCTGCTCAGTATGTCCGCCGCCGCCCAAAGTGCCGTCGACAAACACACCCGATGGACGCTGTGCAAGGTTCAGCAGATCCATGCACTCCTCCAACATCACGGGAATATGTTTGAACTCCATTTAGCTCTCCTCGATAAAGCGGAAGAAATCCTCCCGGTTCCAGACCTCCACATGGCGACCCGCACCGGAAATGATGACGTCTTTTTCCAGCTTTGCAAATTGGCGCATGGTTGTGGGCATCAGAAGCCTGCCCTGCTTGTCCATTTCGTTGTCGTCAACGGATGTGGCAAGCAGCTTGCGCATCCGATTGTAGGCAACTTCGTCGTCCTCATCTATCTTTTCAAACTTTTCGTACACGGCGTTCCATTCGGTGAGGGAGTACAGCTCAATGCAGCCGCCCTTCCCGCGCATCATGGCCACGGTCTTGCCCAGCTGATCGCGGAACTTGGAGGGAATGGTGATGCGCCCCTTTGGATCGAGGCTGTGCTCATAATAGCCCGAGTACCTGTCCGCCACGGCGTCTCCCTCCTTCCACTTTTGGGTTGATCTCGCCCCACAATCGAGGGCAGGCTTGCCACGTCTTGCCACAACGTGCCACTTGACACTATATATTCTCCACTCAGATGCGTTTTCCTGCCTTCCTACGAAAAGTTGCACAAATTTTTTGCAGCTTTTTTTGACAAAAAAAGAACAGCTGAGCGGTTTATCTCAGCTATTCTGGCAAAAATGTGTTCGTTTTTATGAAAAGTATTATATTTCAGCTACTTCATGCAGCCGGAATCCCAAACTGTCGCAGGATACCAGTTTGTAACGCACGCCTCCGCGCTCGCCCTCGAAAGCCGCGCGTATACCCTCACCGTGCAGATGACCGTAGACGCAGGTGTGCACACCGTACTCTTCCAGCAGCCGCGTAAAACCGCTGTCCTCTTTCTTCTCTCCAAAGGGAGGAAAGTGGAGCATGCACACGATGGGACGACCCTGCGACTTTGCTGCTGCGTCCTTGAGTGAGAACTCCAGCCGCATCAATTCGCGGCGATAGATCTTGAGGTTTTGCGCGTCCGTGGACGCATCGCTGACGACATTCCAGCCACGCGTACCGCAGACGACCGCGGCCTCCAGCGCGCGGGCATCGTTTTGCAGCGCCCAGTTGCCTTCGGGCAACAAACTCCGCACCCGCGTCAGCGAAGACCACCAATAATCATGGTTGCCACGCAGCAGCAGCTTTTTCCCCGGCAGCGCGCAAATGCGCATCAAATCGGGAGCGGCTTCCTCCAGCGTCATGGCCCAGCTCAAATCGCCGGGCAGCAGTACGGTGTCCTCGGGCTGCACGCGGCTGCGCCAGTCCTGCTCTATCTTTTCAAAATGCCCCTCCCAATGCGCGCCAAAGACATCCATCGGCTTGCTCTGCGCGCCCGGCAGGTGTAAATCGCCGATTGCGTATATGCGCATGGTCACAGGCTCCTTTGATTACCGGCCGTCCCCTTCCTCGTCCTCTTCAATCTCTTCCTCTTTTTCGTCCTCATCCTCGTCCTCCATGCCGCCCAGCTCCTTGTGGATCTCGCTGTATTCCGAGGAGGGGATATCCTCGTCAACGTCCAAATCGATCTCCTCCAGTTCGCTGGTCGCATCCAACGCCGTCACGTCGGAATCCTCAGGCACCACGACATCCTCTTCGACGTCCGTCACGACGCCCTCCTGCTGGCGCATTTCCTTCAGGCACGCCTGGCACAGCTCTTCGCCGGGTACCACCGGATGTTCGCCGCAGGCAGAGCAGAGTTCCAACTCCTCATGCTCGTCCTCGCCGCGCATCTCGCGCTTGCAGACCTGACAATAGCGCTCGGTATCCGGCATATAGTTCAACTCGCAGCGCGGGCATTTGATATAACCCATAGACTTCCCTCCAGCTTTGTTTGCTCTTTCCTGTCTTTCAGCTTATGCAGCCTGCTGTGCGTCTGCGCGAAAAAAAACATCTTTTTTTCGTCAAAACCCACCTCTGCTGCCGCAACCACGTTTTTTCGCCACCCACTATATCACGAACTGTATCCATATGCAAGGCATAGTTCTCCACTTTTATCAAAAAATACATTCTTAACCTTACATTGGCTGTGCCCCTTGTTATTCTGCAATCCTCTTCTTATATTTTATTGAATTTTACATTTTCTTTATTGACGTATTTTCACGGCCATGATATATTGTAAACAAGTTGGGGGCTTTCTTCAAAATCATTTCATGCTAGGCATTTCATCATTGCCTTTCTGGCTGATTATTCAGCTTGCATTTCAAATGTGCCTTTCACCTAAGCACCCGGCCTCACGGCGGTCAATTACTAGAATTGACC